>NZ_JASPFC010000045.1:0-18938 GCF_031296635.1 Actinomyces acetigenes | reverse complement strand
GGGCGACCTCCCGCCGGGGGCCAGCGCGCCCCCCGCCTTCGTGCGGGCGGCCCTGACCTGGCAGAGCCCCCGGCGCACCATCCCCGGCGGAGCGATCTCCGCGGTCCTGGCCGAGGCCGAGACCCTCGGGATCACCGGCGGCGGAGCGCTGACCGAGGCCGGCAGGATCCTTGCCCGGCGGGCGGCGGCGAGCCTCGACGAGCAGGACACCGGACTCAGTGGCGTTCCCGGCGGCCCCGGCGGTGCCAACCGCGCCGAGGAGACCGGCGGCGCCGCGCACGCCGAGCCGCTGTCGGACGACGAGACCCTTGCCGCCCTGGAGGCAGCGCTGGCCGCGGACCTGCCTGCCGCCGTCGAGACGATCCTCGTCCAGTCCGATCTCACCGCCATCGTGCCGGGCCGCCCCGCCCCCGAGCTGGCGGCGCTGCTGGAGCGCACGAGCGTCGTCGAGTCGCGCGGCGGGGCGCTCACGGTGCGCTTCACCTCTGAGTCGGTGCGCGGCGCGCTCGACGTCGGCTACCGGGCCGAGGAAATCACCCAGGAGATCAGCCGCTACAGCCCCACGCCTTTGCCGGACTCGCTGAGCGTGCTCGTCCAGGACGCCGCCCGCCACCACGGGGCGGTGCGGGTGCGGGCCGTGTCCGCACTGCTGCGGGTCGGCGACGAGGCCACGGCCGCAGGCCTCCTGGCCGAACCGCGTCTGCGGGACCTCGGCCTGGATGAGGTGGCGCCCGGGATCCTCGTGGCCACGGCGAGCGCCGGGCAGGTGCTGCGCGAGCTGCGTGCCACCGGGCTGGCTCCGGTGACCGAGGACGAGAGCGGCCACCTGGTGGTCGGGCCGGCCACCGCGCAGCAGGCCCGCCGGGCCCCCGAGCCGACGCGCCCCGGCAGCGAGCACTCGGTGCGGCGACGTCGGCCCGGAAGGCGCGAGCTGACGACCCTCGTGGGGCGGCTGCGTGTGGGGCAGGAGGCACTGCAGGCCGCCGGAGAGACGGCTGTGGCCACCGACCCGGTGCACGCCCTGGCGGTGCTGCGCCAGGCGCAGTCCTCGCGCTCGCGGCTGCGGCTGAGGCTGGCCGGCCCCGACGGCGCCGTGCAGGAGCGGCAGGTGCGGGTCATGGCCGTGGAGGCCGGGCGGGTGCGCCTGCGCGACGTGGTGCGCGAGACCGAGCTGACCGTGGCCGTCCACCGCATCGTCTCGGTCGAGGCGAGCTGACGGTTCTCTCACTTACCGACAAAATCTTCACAATCGACGCGTATCTGTGTCGATTGTGAAGATTTGGTCGAAGTGTGGGAGGGCGGGCCGGTGTGCTCAGGCCAACCCGCGCGGGCCGGGGCAGTTCCAGGTGCCTCCCCTACACTGGCCGAGTGACCGACACGATCGACTCTCACATCGACGCCTCAGGCGAGCCCGTAACCGGGACCGGCTCGGGTTCTCCGGCGGGCGCCGCCACTGGGGCGCGTACCGCCACGGCGACCATGGAGCGCCCGGCCCCGGCACCGGGCGCGGCCTCGCCCTCTCCGACGCCGGCCCCCGTGCCGCGCGCCGGCGCCCTGCCGACCCCCGCTGAGCAGGCCCAGGCCGCCAAGGACAAGACCCTTACCTCCCCGGCTGCCGTCGAGCTGGCCCGCCACGCGCTGGAGGAGGTCACCGACCCCATCACCGTCGGCGAGTACGTGGCCGCCGCGCCCGACGCCGAGCGCCTCGTCACCCACCTGTTCGACTGCACCCTGAGCGGCTACCGCGGCTGGCGCTGGGCGGTCACCCTCAGCCGCGTCCCGCGCAGCCGCACCGCCACCGTCTGCGAGGTGGAGCTCCTCCCCGGTGAGGAGGCCCTCCTCGCGCCAGCCTGGGTCCCGTGGGCCGAGCGCCTCGAACCCGGCGACATCACCCGCTCCGACCGCCTGCCCCGCAAGGAGACCGACGAGCGCCTCGAGCCCGGGTGGGAGGCCACCGGTGAGGACGCCGACGCCGTCGCTCTGGACGAGCTCGACCTGGGCCGCCCCCGGGTCCTGAGCGCCCAGGGCGTCGCCAGCGCCGCCGAGCGCTGGTACGGCGGCGACCACGGCCCCGACGCCGAGGGCGTCCGCAAGGCCCACGCCACCTGCTCCACCTGCGGCTTCTTCGTGCCCATGGCCGGCGCCCTGCGTGCCATCTTCGGCGTGTGCGCCAACGAGTGGGCCGCCGACGACGGCAGCGTCGTCTCCCTGGACCACGGCTGCGGCGCCCACTCCGAGACCGACCTGCCCGACCAGGGCCCGGAGTGGCCCATCAACCCCTCCCGGGTCAACGACCACCTCATGGTGCCGCTGAGCACCAACGGGCTCGACCTGCGCGAGGGCCGCAGCATCGCCGAGCTCGCCGCCGAGCAGGCCGACGACGTCGACGCCGAGCCGAGTGGTGCCCCCGCCGAGGACGCGGCGGACGTAGCAGGCGCCCCCGGTCAGGGAACCGATACGGAGTCGCCGACCCGGGACGCCGACGCCCCGGCCGGCGCCGCGAAGGCCACCTACTCCGACGCCGCCGCTGACGAAGCCGCCGACGCCCCGGACACTCAAGCCGAGGACGGCGCCTCCGGCACGGATGCCGCGGCGCCCGCGGCCGAGGAGCGCCCGGTGGAGGAGCCCGGAACGAAGACCGGCAAGAAGCCCGCCGCGTCTGAGCAGAGGCCCACCGCGAGGCGCTCCCGCCGCGCGGCCACCTCGACGCGCCGCCGTCGCACGGCCGACTCGCCGGAGGAAGCCTCTGAGGAACGCAGCAGCCGCCTGGTGGGGCTCGACCTGGGAGAGCTCGAGAGGGCGGCCGCCGCGGCGTCGGCCTCATCGGGCCCAGATGCGGCGAGCGTTGCCGAGTCTCTCGCGGCAACCGCGGATGGGCCCTCGCCGGCTCCCGCCGGTGGCGAGTCCAGTGACACGCCCAGCGAGCGCGCCGCCTCGGCCCGCGCTGCCGTCGCCGATTTGTCCCTGGCCCTCGGGATCGACGTGCCCCAGGACGATGCGGCCACCGAGGATGCCGAGATCACCGAGGCCGGCGCCCCCACGGAGCAGACGCCGCGGACCCTCGCCGAGCTCGAGGCCATCCTGCCCAGCCGCTCCTGAGGCCTCGTCAGCCGCAGCCCGTCATCATGCCTCAGCGAGGCGCTTGGCGGTCGCCAGCACCTCATCGAGCATCGCCTCGGTGAGCCGACCGGTGAATGTGTTCTGCTGGCTGGGGTGGTAGCTGCCGAGCAGCGTCACCGGCCTGCCGTCGGGCCTGGTCAGCTCCGCCGTCGCCCCGTGGCCGAAGCGCGGCTGGGGTCGGGGCAGGGTCCACCCGGCCTCCCGGGTGACCCGCAGCACCGCGCCCCATCCGATCCCGCCCAGCGCCAGCAGCACCTTGACCTCGGGCATGAGGGCGATCTCGCGGGCGAGCCACGGCGCGCAGGTGGCGCGCTCAACGGTCGTCGGCTTGTTGGCCGGCGGGGCGCAACGCACGGCGGCGCCCATGCGCGCCCCGATGAGTTGCTGCCCGTCACCGGCCGCCGTCGAGGTGGGGGACGCCGCCAGGCCCGCCCGGTAGAAGGCCGCCCACAGCCAGTCCCCGGAGCGGTCCCCGGTGAACATGCGGCCGGTGCGGTTCGCCCCATTGGCTGCGGGTGCCAGCCCGACGACGTAGATGCGGGCATCCGCGGACCCGACGCTTGCCACCGGTCGCCCCCAGTACGGCTCATGGGCGAAGGAGGCTCGACGGCCGGTCCTGGCCACCTCCTCACGCCAGGCCACGAGCCGGTCGCAGGCACGGCACACTGTGATCCTGGCGTCGAGTGCGGACAGTTCCGACGACGAGTCGGCCAGCCCTGCCACGTCGGTGGCCGAGCGGGCCACGGGTGTGGCGGCAGTTGCGGGATCGTCGGGCCATCCGGTCCCGGGAGGGACCGGGGAATCGAAGAACGCTCCGGTGATGGGGTGCGGATCGGCCATGTTCTCATTGTGGACGTGTGGAGAGCACCGTGGGCCGGCTTCTGTCCACCGGTGAAGGGCCGGCCCGCTCATCGCCAGGTGGCCCCGTGGGGGCCGACGGCGAGCCGCATCCCCTTGGGGTCGCGCACGAAACCGGCCTCACGCAGGAGGTCGCTCACGGCGGGTTCCAGCGAGGTGACCCCGTTGAGGGACTCCACCACCGTGCGGCGCCTGACCGCCGCGGCCCCCTGGTACGCCAACATCCGCTGCCTGTCGGCCGCTAGCGCGGCCAGGGCGCGCACCAGCTCCTCGCGCTCGGAGGTGTAGGAGATGAGGACCTTGAGGTTCTCCGAGGCGTAGAGCACCGGGGCGCCTCCCAGCACGACGACGCTCGCCCCCTGGCGCCGGACCGGTGGGTCGCCCGTCTCCTCGCCGTGGCCCCCGGCCGACTCGCCGAGGCCGGCCGGCAGCGCCGGCTCGGGCCACCGCACCCCGCGTCCGACGAGACAGGCCGGGTCCTTCAGATCGAGCACGACCGGTGTCTCCGTCGCGCCGCCGGGGCCGTGGCTGAGGGACCGCAGCCGGTCAATGCTCTCCCGCTCGGCGAACTGCGTCGGCCCCAGGTCCTCAATGAAACCGCCGCGCAGAATCACCCCGGTCTCCTCCATGCGCCGCAGCACCGGCATGAGGGGCCCGAGCCCTCCTGAAGCGCCGAAGGCCAGGGCGAGGTCGCGGCAGACGACCCCGTAGCGGTCCAGCAGCGACTCCACCTGCGCGATCGCCCGCTCCTCATCGCCGGCTGGCGCGCCAGACAGCCTCACCCAGGAGGCGGAGCCCACCACTAAGGACAGCCTCCCGGCCGCCGTCACCTCCCCGGCGCGCGGCATCTCCATCATGAGGCGACGGCCCCGGCGGCTGCGCACCCGTCGTGAGGGCGGGGCGGTGCGTGGCCCGGCCGCGGGCGCCAGTGCCCGGCGCACCGGTTCGAAGGAGCGTCCCGTGGCGGCCCCCTCACGAACCAGCCGCCAGAGCCCCTCCCCAGTGACTCCCGTCTCCCGGCCCGCCGGCGCCTCCGGCTCAGCAAGCGCGATCGCCTCCCCGGCGACCGGCGCCAGGGCGGAGTCAGTGGGGAAGAAGGCGACCTCTCCCGGCGCGGGGACGTCGTCGGCCCCGGCCCGCGCCCGGGCGGAACCGGACCGGGACGCGGCATCGCCGACGGGCCGCGCCTGCCAGACGACCTCCCCGGCGGCGATGAGCTCATCGAGCATGGCCGGCCGGTAGTCGGCCACGCGCGCGGGCAGCACCACGGACTCCCACAGGCCGGCCGGCAGCCATACGCCCTCCAGCGCCGCCAGGGCCTGCGCCAGGGTGTCGACGCCGCCGCCCGGCTCATCCAGGCCCGCCCGCTCCAGCACGAGACGCTGGAGAGCCGCGGGTGGTGCCGGCGCGATGGCGGCCCGCGCCCGGGCCAGGGAGCGGTGACGCACCCGGGCCAGGGCCGCCGGCTCCATCCACCCTGCCGCACCCAGGTCCACGAGGGAACCGGCCCTGGCCAGCTCGGCCAGGGCCCCCTCCGCCTCTGCCGCCCCCAGCCCGAAGGCCCGCGCCACGCGTTGCGGTGTCACGGTCGTGTGGGTGCGCGCGTAGCGCAGAACCAGGTCGTTCAGCGGCGAGCGGGCCGCCGCCCTCCGCTCGACCGCTCCACCTGCCCCGACCTGCTCCAGCGCCCAGTCGGGGACCTCCGCTCCCAGGGCCCGCCGTAGAGCCGGGACGTCCTCGACCCGGGCCCACAGCTCCCGCCCGCCGACCCGCACCGTGGTGGCTCGACGAGCCCCGGCCAGCTCGGCGAGCGCCCGCTCGACAGTGTGTTCGGTCTCCCGCTCGACCGCCTGCCTGACTGAGTGCTCGACCGCGCGCTCGACGTCGCCGCCGGTACCGTCCGCGCCGTCGACCCGTGCGTCCTCCCCCGGATCCCGCTGGTCGACGTCGGTGCACCGCTCAGCCAGCTCGGCCGCGCTCAACGGGCCCAGCTCACGCAGCAGATCGGCGATCTGCTCGGCGTCGGCGCGCACCTGCCGGCCGGGGGCCAGGTGCTGGAGCTCGGCCTCCACCTGAGCCAGGACCTCGTCGTCGAGCAGCTCCGCGACGCCACCGTCGCCCAGCAGGACGCCCAGCGCCTTGGGGTCCAGGGAGAGCAGCTGGGCCCGGCGCTCGGCGTGGGGCAGGTCCTCCTGGTAGATCAGGGTGCTCGCGTACCCGAACAGCAGCGGGTGGGCGAAGGGCGACGGCTCACTGGTGACGGCCTCGACGACGCGCACCCGGCCGGAAGCGAGACGCTCCATGAGGTCGGTGAGTGCGGGCAGGTCGTAGTACTGCTGGAGGCACTCGCGCGCCGCCTCCACGCTGACCGGGAAGTCCTGGAACTGGCGGGAGGCCTCGAGCAGCTGGCCGGCCTTGACCCGCTGCAGCCACAACGGCGTGCGGCGCCCTGGGCGGGCGGCGGGCATGAGCAGGGCGCGGGCGGCGCACTCGCGGAACCGGGCCGCGAACAGTGCCGTCGTCTCGATCCGGCTGCGCACCAGGGAGGAGATCTCCGCGGCGTCGAAGGTGATGAGCCCGGCCCCCGGGAGGCCGCCCTCAACCGGTGGGATCTGCAGGACAATGCCGTCGTCGGCCACGATGGTCTGCGGGCGCACCCCCAGCAGCTGGTACACCCGCTCCCGGATCGCCATCGCCCAGGGCTCGTGGACGCGCCGACCCAGTGTGCTGTGGACGATGACCCGCCAGCTTCCGGACTCATCCTCATAGCGCTCCAGGACCAGGGTCTCATCCGTCGGCAGGGCGCCGGTGGCCCGGTACTGCTCGCGCAGCAGTGCCAGCAGGTTGGCGCGGGCATGATCATCCAGTCCCGCCTCTGTGAGCCGGTGCCGCAGCGCCCGCTCGCCCTCCGACTCCCCGGCGCCCGCCTGCGCTGGCAAGGAGGCCTGAGCCTCACGCAGGAAGACGCCCTTGGCGAGCCCGGTGGCCGCGGGTCTTCCCAACCCCTCGCCCTTCCAGAACGGCAGGCGGGCGCTGCGCCCCTCAGCCGGGTCGACGACGACGCGGTCCCCCGTGATCTGGCGGATCCGCCAGCTCGACGTCCCCAGCGTGATGACGTCGCCCGGGCTGGACTCGTGCACCATCTCCTCATCGAGTTCCCCGACCCGCCGCCGCCCGGCGTCCTGCGCCCCCTCGGGCAGGACGACGGGGAACATGCCCCGGTCCGGGATCGTGCCCGAGGACGCCACTGCCAGCCGCTGCGTGCTGGGCCGGGCGCTGAGCTCACCGGTGGCGCGGTCCCACACGATCCGCGGCGAGAAGTCCGCCAGGTCCGCCGAGGCGAAGCCGCCGGCCAACAGCTCCAGGACCGAGTCGAAGGCCGAGCGCGGCAGCGAGGAGTAGGGGGCCGACCGCGTGACAGTGGAGAACCATGCGTCGGCCGTCAGCCCCTCCGCCACACTCACCGCTGCGACCGTCTGCTGGGCCAGCACGTCCAGGGCGTTGGAGGCCAGCTCGGTGCGCTCGATCGCCCCGGCGCGCATCCCCTCGGCGGCGACGGCGGCGTCCACCAGGTGAGTGCGCTCCACGGGATAGATGACGCCGCGCGGCCGCCCGCCCACCCGGTGCTCGGCGCGCCCCACCCGCTGCAGGCCCGCCGCGACCGACGGCGGCGGCGCCACCTGGAGCACGAGGTCGACCGAGCCGATGTCGATGCCGAGCTCGAGCGAGGCCGTGGCCACCACGCACCTCAGCTCCCCCGCGGCCAGCTCCCGCTCCACGCCCAGACGCTGCTCCTTGGAGACTGACCCGTGGTGGGCCTTGGCGATCACCGGGGCGCCCGCCGCCAGGGCCTCGGTGTGCGAACCGGTTCCCATCTCCCAGGACTCCCGGTGAACCGGCGCCTGCGGCGTCGGCGCCGCCGCCCCGAGACGCGCGGCGTAGGCCTCGTTGAGGTGCGCGGTGAGTCGCTCGCAGGCGCCCCGGGAGTTGACGAAGACCAGCGTCGTGCGATGGGTCAGGACCTGGTCGAGGATCGCGTTCTCAAGATGCGGCCAGATCGAGGCCGACACCCGGGCGGGCACCCCTGCACCGGGCCCGTCAGCCCGCCCCGCCGCCATGGCCCGGCTCAGCGCCTTATCGGAGCGCCAGGCCTGCGAGAACCCCGCCCGCCCGAGCCCGGAGGGCTGGGCGCCGCAGCCGCCGCCCGCGCTCGCGGGTGCTGCCAGCGCCCGCTCCATCCGGGTGCGCCGGTCCGAGATCGCCGGGATACGGGCCATGTTCTCCACCGGTACGGCCACCGTGACCTCCGGCGTCGCCCGGCCGTCGTCGGCAATGATCGTCACCGGGTGCGGCCCGCCGAGGAAGCGGGCGACCTCCTGTGGGGGTGAGACGGTGGCGGACAGGCCGATGCGCTGCGCCGGGCGCTCCAGGAGGTCATCGAGTCGCTCCAGGGACACGGCCAGGTGCGTGCCGCGCTTGGAACCGGCGAAGGAGTGGATCTCGTCGACGATGACCGTCTCCACCGTCCGCAGCGTCTCCCGCACGGCGCTGGTGAGCATGAGGTAGAGCGACTCCGGCGTCGTGATGAGGATGCTGGGCGGGTAGCTGCGCAGCCGACGACGCTCCCGCGCGGGCGTGTCCCCCGAGCGCACCCCCACCGAGATCGGGCGGGTGGGGCCGACGGCGGCGATCCCCGCCAGCGGCCGGCGCAGGTTGCGCTCCACGTCCGCTCCCAGAGCCTTGAGCGGAGAGATGTAGAGGACCCGCACGCCGTCGGTTGGTTCCGGGCGCTCGCGGGCCTCCTCACCGGCGTCGAGCCGACCCAGGCGGTCAATGGCGGACAGGAAGGACGCGAGCGTCTTGCCCGAACCGGTGGGGGCGATGACCAGGGCGTTCTCACCCCGGCCGATCGCGGCCCAGGCCCGCTCCTGCACGGTGGTGGGCCCGGTGGGGAAGGCGCCGAGGAACCAGGTGCGGGTGGTCGAGGAGAATCCCGCCCAGCCCGGTCTGTGCGCACTGGCCGTCGCGGCGTCGTTGCTGCTCGATGTTGTGCCCGCAGCCATGCTCGATCACCCCCGTTCGCCTTGTGGCTTCAGTGACCATCCTTCCACGAGGGTGTGACAGCAATCCGCGCGTCTTCATCGCGCTGACCGGCTCGCTGCGCGGAGCTGACAAGGCCTGCGGCAGCGGTGGGAGAGCAGCCCCGTCTCCGTTCACCCACCGCCACCGCAGGGGACTGGGTCAGGACTCCTCGGTGGGGGAGCCTTCGGAGTCGGGCTCGCCGACCCGGGCGTCGGAGTCGTGAGAGGCTCCGGCGTTACCGGCCGTGAGGGGCGCCGAGGCCTCGTCCGCCCCCTGGTCCTTCTTGCCCCGCTTGATGACGGCGAAGGACGCGCCCAACGCGGCCAGTAGCACGATCCCTCCACCAACCAGCCACAGCGGGTTGAGGTCATGGGACTCCTTGGCCTTGGCCTGGGAGCCCGAGTCGCCGTCGTCGGCGGAGATCGTCTTCATGATCCAGTCGTACTGCTCGGCCAGGGGAGCGCATGTGAAGTGGCTGGAGGACGTGGCTTCGGGATTGCTCTCGTCAATGCTCGCAGTAAGGACCGCCGCCACCTTGTCCCCGGTGAACACCGGGCCGCCGGAGTCCCCCGGCTGGGTCTTGGCGCCGTTGCGGAGGTCGACGCTCAGGGACTGCTTGCCCTCGAAGAGGGTGAAGTCCGCGGTGCCCGTGATGCTTCCGGTCGCCTTGGGCAGCGTCTTGGTGCCGCCTGAGCCGTCGGAGGACCAGCCGTAGACCGTTACCTCACCGGAGGAGGGGACCGTGTCAGCGATCTTGGGGTAGCTGGCGAGCTTCATGTCCTCCGTGGTGTGCATCAGCGCGATGTCGCCGGCGGGGGCCTTCTCCCACCGGTCGACGTTGACGACGCGCTGCTTGTCGCCCTGGCCGATGCGCACGGAGGACCCGGAGGCCTTGGGGGAGTTCTCGACGCAGTGCCGGGCGGTCACCACCCACCGTGGGGCGATCGCGGTGCCGGTGCAGTTGCCGTTGGGATCGCCCTCGCTGCCGATCTTCTCGGAGACGACGGCGGAACTGGTGGCGTCGTCGGCCCCGGCCGTGTCGGGACTCATGAGTGCGTGCGCCGCGCCTGCTGGAAGGAGCGCGAGGGCGGTGACGGCGAGCAGGCCGTGGGCGCGCACGAGCGAGCGGGGGAGGTGAAGACGGTGCGGAAGCGGCTGGGGGTCCGGGATCGTGGCGGTGGGTGACATGGTGTTCTCCTCTGACCTGAGCGGCGGTGCGGTGTGTGGGATGGAGGTGTTCTTGCGGGTTCCGGTGTGAGTTTGGGGCGGTGGTGGTTCAGGTGGGTTCGGGAATCGTCCGACCGGGACGGTTCTGGTCGGTGGCGGTTCGGACGAGCCGTCGCAGTGCCCACTCCAGGGGGCCGTGGTCGAACCTCAGGCGGATGATCGTGGCCAGCGCCAGGGTGAACAGGATCGTGGCGGTTCCCAGGACCGGCATGCGCAGTGGGGCGTCGTCGGAGAGGAAGGGACCGGCGCTCAGGACGTGACAGACGTAGACGGTCAGGGACATTGAGCCCATGGCCTGGAGCGGCAGGACCAGCCGGCCCGCCCAGCCGGTGCGAGTCCCTCTGTGGGCCAGGAGGCACAGGGAGACGATGGCCAGGGCTCCGCCCGCCGTCGTGACGAGGTCGATCAGCGCTCCGGAGTGGGTGACCGGATCGATGAGCATCATGGGGATGATGACGCTCAGCTTGTCGGAGGAGACCGCGGCGACGACGTCGATGGTGTTGCGTGCCACGGCCCCGGCGACGGCGAGGGGCAGGCCGACGGCGACCGTGAGGGCCTGGGCCCGGGCGCTGCCCACAATGAAACGGTGGGCGAGTACCCCGATGAGCATGTAGCTCGCCCAGGCGAAGGCCGGGTAGGCCCCGGCCAGTGCCTGTGAGGGCACCCCGACGGTGGCGTCGAGGACGTGGCAGACCGCGGAGAGGATGATCGTCCACGCGAGGACGACCATGAGCGTGCGAGTGTGCCAGCGCGGTACGCAGGCCAGGGCGATGTAGCAGATGCCGAAGGCCGTGAGCACCACGTTGATAGTGCCGGCGAAAGGCGTGATCATCTCGCCCAGAACAATGAGAATGACGCCGCGGACGATGATCCCGTGACGTGATGCCGCCAGCGCCGCCCCTCCCTCACGGACCCCGCGCGATCCCATGATGGACAGCGATATGCCGGCCAGCACGGCGAACAGGGCCGAGGAGAACCCGCGAACGATCTCTGCCGGCCACCCCTCAGGCTCCATGAGGTGGGCCACCACCATGCCGATCAGTGCCAGGGCGCGGGCGATATCGAGCCCGATGATGCGCCGGCGAGGCGGGGAGGGCGTCGTCGACGGCGCTGCCGGTGAGGTACCCGACGGCCTGCGGGGCGCAGCCTCCTCGGGCGGCGTGTTCGACGTCGTCGGACAGCCTGTCGGTGGTTCGAATGAGCCGGTTACGTGCACGGAACAGGACCCTAGGGGCGCTGCTGTTGTGACGGTGTAAATAGTTCTGCCGGCTTCGATGACGCGTCGTGTTGTCGTGAGGCAACCGTCGGGTTTCGCTCAGCGCGTGATGATCTGGAAGAATGCCGCCGTGAGCACACGTACCCCGACGAAGTCCTCATCTTCGTCCTCGCCCAGTCAGGTCTCCCGACTGGATCGGTTCTTCCACATCACTGAACGCGGTTCGAGCATCTCCCGAGAGATCCGTGGCGGCATCGTCACCTTCTTCTCGATGAGCTACATCCTCGTCCTCAACCCCGCGATCCTGTCCAAGGCGAGCCCTCCAGGAACCGAGGCCCAGCTCGCCGCCGGTACCGCCTTCGTCGCCGCAGTCATGACGATCCTCATGGGCGTTGTCGCCAACTACCCGATGGCCCTGGCCGCGGGCCTGGGGATCAACGCGATGGTCGCCTACACCCTCGTGGGTACCCAGGGCATGACCTACGCCGACGCCATGGGCCTCGTCGTCATCGAGGGCGTCATCATCCTCGCCCTGGTGCTCACCGGCTTCCGGGAGGCCGTCTTCAAGGCCGTCCCGGACCAGCTCAAGACCGCGATCTCAGTGGGCATCGGCCTGTTCATCGCGCTCATCGGCCTGGTGGACGCCAAGATGGTGCGCCGCGGCGGCACCCCCCTGGAACTGGGCCTGGGCGGCTCCCTCCAGGGCTGGCCGGTCCTCGTCTTCCTCTTCGGGCTCTTCCTCATGGTGGTGCTCCACGTGCGCAAGGTCCGCGGCGCCATCCTCATCGGAATCGCCTCGGCCACGGTCCTGGCCATTGTCATTGACGCCTTTGCCCACCTGGGCCCCTTCAACGACGACCCGGAGAAGGGCACCCTCAATCTCACCGGCTGGTCCCTGTCAGAGCCGCACCTGGACGGCTTCCCGGTGGACCTGCCGAGCCTGTCCACGCTGGGCCACTTCAGCCTGCTGGGCAGCCTCCACAAGGTCGGGATCGTCTCGGTGATCCTCCTGGTTTTCTCCCTGCTGCTGGCCGACTTCTTCGACACGATGGGCACCATGGTCGCCATCGGCGCCGAGGGCGACCTGCTCGACGAGCACGGCAACCCGCCCAAGACGCGCGAGATCCTCGTCGTCGACTCCCTGGCTGCCATTGCTGGTGGTGTCGGGGGCGTCTCCTCCAACACCTCCTACGTGGAGTCCGCCGCGGGCGTGGGGGAGGGGGCTCGCACGGGCCTGGCCTCCGTGGTCACCGGCTTTATGTTCGCCCTGTCCATGTTCTTCGCGCCGCTGGTCAAGATGGTCCCCTACGAGGCGGCCACCCCGGCGCTCGTGGTGGTCGGTTTCCTCATGATGATGCAGGTGACCGACATCGACTGGAAGTCCCCGGAGATCGCCCTGCCGGCCTTCCTGACCATCATCATGATGCCCTTCTCCTACTCGATCACCAACGGGATCGGGGCTGGCTTCGTGTCCTACCTGGTCGTCGAGGTGGCTCAGGGGAGGGCGCGGAAGATCCACCCGCTCATGTGGGTGGCCTGCGCGATGTTCGTCGTCTACTTCACCCTCGCCCCGATCAAGGCAATCCTCGGCGTCTCCTGACGAGGTCGGTGGCCTCCGGCGGAAGCGCCGGAGGCCACCCTTCATTGGGAGCTGACGGTGTGGACACTCCGGCGCCTGTGGGCGGCATTCCGCGCCTCTTAGCCTCGCTAACCTCGCGCCTTGCGTTCGTAGGGTAGGTCGCGCGTTCGTACCCTGAACCCCCGAACGCGCGGCATAAGGTACGAACGCGACGCCGGCCTACGCGGCCGACTTCGCCGCCAAGGCACCGCAGAGTCGATCAGTTCCACGGCTTGGTGTCCACAGCGCTGACATGAACGATCCCACCGTCGACGCACCCGGAGAGAATCGTTGGAATCCTGCGGTTCTTCCTCGACGTGCAGCGCCGATGCAGGGTTGATGCCAGCGCTGTGGACACCGACACCCCGTCACACCACACTCGTCAACCCACTCCCCACGTCTTCACAGCTTCAGGACATGACTCGCACGACCTCACCGCGCCGCCCCGGCGGAGGCATCTTCGCCTCCTTGAGATTCCACAACTACCGGATCTGGTTCCTGTCCGCCCTCGTGGCCAACACCGGGACCTGGATGCAGCGCGTGGCGCAGGACTGGCTGGTGCTGCGCGTCCTCACCGACGACTCCGCCTCCGCCACCGGCCTGACCACGGCCCTGCAGTTCCTCCCCATGCTGCTGCTGTCCGCCCACGCCGGCCTCGTCGCCGACCGGGTCGACCAGCGCAAGTTCCTCATCCTCACTCAGAGCGCCATGGGCCTGGTCTCCGCGATCCTCGCCCTCGACGTCCTGGCCGGCACCGCCCGCCTGTGGCACGTCTACCTGGCCGCCTTCCTCACGGGTGTCGCCGCCGCCTACGACGCCCCCGCCCGCCAGACCTTCGTGGCCCGGATGGTGCCCGCCGAGCACCTGTCCAACGCCGTGGGCCTCAACTCGGCCTCCTTTAACGCCGCCCGCCTTCTGGGGCCGGCCCTCGCCGGCGTCGTCATCGCCTGGGTCGGTGCTGGCTGGGTCTTCGCCGTTAACGCCGCCACCTTCGTCTTCCCGGCCGTGGCACTGGTCGCCATGCGCGTGAACGAGCTTGTGGACATGCCCCGCGTCCACCGCGCTGCCGGCCAGCTCCGCGAGGGCCTGACCTACCTGCGCGGCCGCACGGACCTCGTCGTCATCATCGCCGTGGTCGCCGTCGTCTCCATGCTCACCCTCAACTTCCAGGTCACCATGGCTGCGATGGTGCGCACCGTCTTCCACCTGGAGTCCGACGCCTACGGCACCGTCTCCTCAGTCTTCGCCGTCGGGTCCCTCTCCGGGGCACTGTGGGCGGCCAGGCGCCGCAACCCCCGCCCCCGCACGGTCGTGCTGGCGGCCCTCGCCCTGGGGGTGTTCACCCTCCTGCTGGCCGTCATGCCCACCTACCCGACCTTCATGGTCATGACGATCCCGGTGGGCCTGTGCGTCCTGACCCTCCTGACCAGCGCCAACCAGACCGTGCAGATGACCACCGAGCCGTCCATGCGCGGGCGGGTCCTGAGCATCTACATGATGTTCTTCCTGGGGTCGACGCCGGTCGGCGCCCCGCTCATCGGCTGGGTGGCCGACGCCTGGGGGCCGCGCATCGCGATCGCGGTCGGCGGCCTGAGCGCTGTCCTCACCGCGCTGGTGGCCGCCGCCTGGAGCTACAGGCACTGGAACCTGTCCCTGCACTACTCCTCCACTCGCCCTTACCTCAGGGCTGCGCCGAAGCCAGAGAAGCCGCCGCAGACCCCGCAGCAGACCCGTGCCGACGACGCCGACTAGCGCCGACTGACACCCGCCGGAACCCACCGGAAGCCGGTTCATGCCGCCCGGCCACCGCTGACCGGGCCGCACGGGTCACCGAACGAGTAATACGTACGCTACCCGTGGCGCATCTCCCAGACACTGGGGAGTCCTCCCCAGCCGGGGATTGGCGCGCTTTCTGGCGGTACTGGCCCACATCACAGGATGCCGCATATCCTGTCGAGGAACGCGGTTCGGTGAGCGAGCCCCTCCGAAGGCATCGAATGGCCGCGGTAACCCACCTCAAGCAGGAGCCCACCCCCATGACCGAGCTGATCGACACCACCGAGATGTACCTCAAGACCGTCTATGAGCTTGAGGAGGACGGCGTCCCGCCGCTGCGTGCCCGCATCGTCGAGCGTCTCGACCACTCGGGCCCCACGGTCTCCCAGACGGTGGCGCGCATGGAGCGTGACGGCCTCATCAAGGTCGCCGAGGACCGCTCCCTCGAGCTCACCGATGAGGGACGCAGGCGCGCCACCGACGTGATCCGCAAGCACCGGCTCACTGAAAGACTGCTGCTGGACGTCATCGGCATCGAGCGCCGATTCGTCCACGAGGAGGCCTGTCGTTGGGAGCACGTCATGAGCGAGCAGGTCGAGGAGCGCCTCGCCGTCATTCTCGACGACGTCTCCACCGACCCCTTCGGCAACCCCGTCCCGCCACGGACCGCGGAGCACCCGAGGCCGTCCGCCGATGAGGTCAGCGTGGACCACGTCGCCGGACGCGATACCACCACGGCCGTCATCAGTCGCATCGGGGAGCCGATCCAGGCCGACGTGGAGATCCTCGCCAGCCTCGAGGACGCCCAGATCGTCGCCGGAGCCGAGGTGGAGCTGCGCGTCAGCGCCGGCGGGGTGAGGCTCGTGGGGCCCTCCGGTGACCCCGTGGTCCTGGCCGACGACGTCGCCCGTCACCTCTTCGTACAGCGCTGAGCGACGGCGCTCGGCCTGTCTGTCAGGACTCTCAAGGGAGCCTGAAAATACCCTGTGCAGGCAGGGGGTTTGAGGGGTGTTTTCTGTCTCAGTAAGTGAGATTCGGGAGACTGTCTCATTGTCCGAGTGACGGCCCACCGGACGTCCTCGCTGTGGGGTCCCATAAACGCTGGGACGCAGGGCCTATGTCGGGATCCCGTCGAGGCGGATGCAATTTTTCCGCGGAATATCGCGCATTTCCTGTTTCTCCTGCGAGTGCGCCGATGGACTGAGGTCCCTGGGTCAATATGGATAAAAGCGAGAAGCGCTTCATAGTGCTTCGGCTCACAACAGTGTGTGACACCTAGCCGTGACGAAGCGTGGGTCTGTCATGTAGCGTTCAGGTCGTTGCCGCAGACAACCGTCTCGGTGACGTCTCGGATCGGGGCTTAGTCCTGCCACTCGATCTGAGGCACGTGGAACCAACAACTCAAGTGGCAGGAACGGGGGAACCAACTACCGGTCGCCCAGGCGAACAGCCGAAGCGGCCTTGGGGTGAAGCCCGCATCTGCGGGCCGGACGTCTCCAGTCCGAACCCGACAGCTCACCTCGTCGGCTCAACAGGAGAAAGCATTCATGTCCTCACGCACCACCGCACGTCACCGCAAAGCCACCCGCGCCCTTACCCCACTGGATGACTTTGCTCCCACCGCACGCCGCGGTCTGGCTGTCGCCGCTTCGTCCGGCCTCGCCCTGACCATGATCGCTTCGGGAGCCAACGCCGCCGGCCACACCGAGGTCACCTCCTCTGGCACCATCGAGGCTTCCGGCGTGACCCCCGGGGTTGGCATCTTCGCCGCCAACGCCCGCGAGGCCCTGGCTGCCCGTCAGCAGATCACCATCTCCCAGGCGAACTGGGTCACCGAGGCCGCCCCGGAGGTGGAGGCCGTCGCCCCTACCCCTGCGGCTCCTCAGACGCCCGCCGCCCCTGAGACTTCCGCTGCTCAGTCCGAGCAGAACTCCTCCGAGGCCGCCGCCCCGGCTGCTGCGGACCAGGGCACTGACTCCGCTTCCGCCGACACGCAGGCCACCCCGGCCTCCGCGCCGACCGGCACCGCCAACTCCTCTGTCGTGGCCATCGCCATGCAGTACGTGGGCTCCCCCTACGTGTGGGGCGCCTCCGGCCCGAACGCCTTCGACTGCTCCGGCTTCACGCAGTACGTGTACTCCCAGGTCGGCATCAACCTGCCCCGCACCTCCGGCGAGCAGGCCGCGTCCGGCACCCCGGTGTCCGCTGCTGAGGCTCAGCCCGGCGACCTCGTCACCTGGCCCGGCCACGTCGGCATCTACGCCGGTGACGGCAAGGTGGTCGAGGCCGGCAACGAGTCCACCGGTGTGGTCTACCGCGAGATCTGGGGCTCCCCGAGCTTCGTCCGCGTTGGCTGATCCCAGACGCTGAAGTCTTCACCGTGAGGGGTGGGTGCCATCTGGCGCCCACCCCTCACGGCGTGTCAGGCCGGCCATCGGGGCGCCTCCGGGGAGCAAAATGAGGACAACCGTCTCATGTGGTGGTCCCCACACCCCTTTTCAGGGCAGAATGTTCCTTGGGTCGCAGACCGTTATCTCGAGAAAGGGCAGATCTCATGACTGATGACAACGTCGTCCTCGTTGGAGTCGATGGTTCACCGGAGTCCCTGGCGGCAGTGGACTGGGCCGTGGCGCGCGCCGAGTGCCAGGGCTGGCGCGTCCACATCCTGTGCGCCTACTCCCTGCCCTCCTTCACCACCGCCTCCCTCGACGGCGGCTACGCGGCACTCGACGACTCGGCCATCAGGTCCGGCGCCCAGGCTGTCATTGATGAGGCAGTCGAGCGTGTCAAGAAGTCCGGTGTCGCCGTCACCTCCTCCCTGGAGACCGGGGACCCGGCCGGGGTTCTCGTCGACCTCTCCGAGGAGGCGACGCTGGCCGTCGTCGGCACTCGGGGAGGCGGCGGCTTCGCCGACCGGCTCCTGGGAACCGTCTCCTCGGCCCTGCCCGCGCACAGCCACTGCCCGGCCGTCGTCGTGCCCCGTCACAACGAGGGTGCCGACTACACGCCGGTGCGCCGCATCGTCGTCGGGGTCGACGGCTCCTCCTCGGCCCGCCGGGCCCTCAAGTGGGCCGTGACCGAGGCGGAGGCGTGGGGCGCCGAGCTCACCGCCATCGCCGCCGTGCCGATGGCCTCCGGGGCCGGGGCGCTGGCCTGGCTGCCGGCCGCCGTCGACCGTGAGCAGGTCCTGGCTGATGTCCGCTCCGGACTTGACCGCGCCATCAACGAGGCCCTCGAGGGCCACGAGGGCGTCACGGTGCGCCGCCACGCCCTGGACGGCAACCCGGCCGAGCTCCTGGCAGAGTTCTCCACCGCCGTGGACCTCATCGTGGTTGGCTCGCGTGGACGCGGGGGCTTCTCCGGACTCCTGCTGGGCTCCACCAGCCAGGCCGTCCTGTCTCACGCCTCCTGCCCCGTGCTGGTCGCCCCCACGCACCAGGCCAAGGGGGAGCGGCGCACCTCGCGCACCTCCACCCCGTGGGGCCGGGCCTGAGGTCCCGCCCGCCGCGGCGAGCCCACCTTCGCTCGTCGCGGCGCCGCCCCGTGACCCGAGTGGTCATGGGCGGGTCGATCCGCTGGTAGTCTTCCCCCAGGCCCTCGTAGCTCAGGGGATAGAGCACCGCTCTCCTAAAGCGGGTGTCGTTGGTTCGAATCCAATCGAGGGCACTGACACCACCGGGTTCGCTTGGCGAACCTCGTTGTCGGGCAGACTCGATCAGCTCCTCCCGGTGTCCCGGCGCGTCGATCGCAGGCGCACCGCGCACCGGCCGATGCCGGTCGGGAGATACCGGTGCTGGCGGGCGCTGGCCAGCACCGGCCCATGGGGCGTGCCACGCCGCGGTGCGTCTCCACGCCCAAGGGTCGATCGGCCTATATCTTGAGCGTATGACGCCTTCGTTCTTCTCCTTCGGCCGCAAACGGCGCGATGCTGCCCTGCGGGAGGATGAACGCAAGGGTGCCCGATCCTCGGCCGGCTCGGATCAAACCGCGAGTCGACGGCGTTTCGCCGCGGACCTGGGGGCCCTGGCCGCGGCGCCGCGC
>NZ_JASPFC010000044.1:0-19225 GCF_031296635.1 Actinomyces acetigenes | reverse complement strand
AGGCAGACGGACACCGACGGGGCCCGCCCGGCCACCGGCGGGGAGTCGGCTGCCGAAAGGGAGGCGGCGCCCGCTGCCGGTTCAGCCCCCGGCTCAGCCCCGACTCCGGTCCCCGGCGCGGGAGCACCCCCGGCCCTGGAGGCGTGGCGGGTTCCGGCATCGGCGCCGGGGTCGGCCTCAGCCATTGCGCTTGGCGATCTGGTAGTTGTCCTTGTTGAAGATGAGGGAGTAGCTGGCCCCCTGCTGGGAGTGCTGCTCGCCCCAGGTGGCGGCATTGGTGGTGCCCCACTGGTTGGCGCTGCTCGGGGTCATGACGATGTACTCCTTGTCGGGTCCGCTCGTGCCCATCCAGGAGACCTCGGCCCGGGGCACCAGGTAGGCCAGCAGCGACAGGTCGGTGACCACCGTGGCTCCCTCGGGGATGGTGGCGATGACCTCGTGGGCGACGGCCACCCGATGCGTCTCGGTTCTCTTCGCCTCGTCGGTCTGCTTGGCCTCGGCGGCGAGCGGGTCGAAGTTCTGGTTAGTGGCCTGCCACAGCGGGAGGTAGGGGGCGGTGAGCACCCCGGTGGCTACGGCGGTGAGGATGCTCGTGGCGACCACGAAGCGGTGCCGCATCGGCACCGTGAGCCACGTGGGGAAGGCGGCCGGGCGACGACGTGGGCCGTCGACGTCGGACTCATCGGCGGCGCTGGCATCCCCGGCGGTCCGGGCTGAGGGCTCCACGACCGCTCGGCCATCGATCCCCACCTGCCTGACGGGGCGGTCGGCCACGTAGGAGCCCTGCGCCCGGCGCCGGGCGACGACGTCGAGCAGGGCCCCCAGCGCGATGGGCATGAGGGTGGCGTTGTAGTGCCAGTTGTCCCACACCCAGTAGAACTCCACTGACCCCAGGAACCGCCACGCCAGCGTCGGCAGCACCACGAGCAGCCACGGCGAGGTCACCCCGATGATCCCGCTGGTGAGGATCAGCATGACGACCACCGTGGCCTTCTGGGTCAGGGCGTCAGGTGAGGCGGGCTTGTCCTGCGAGCCCAGCCCGTAGTCCCATACCCCGTTGACGTTGAAGGCCGGCAGGAACACCAGGGTGGCGAAGAGGAAGGCCGCGATTCCGCCGACGACCATGCCCGCGCCCAGGCGCAGCCCGCGCTGCCGGTTGCGGGCGACATCGTCCTCAGCGGCGTCCCCACCGGCCGCGTCGGGACCGTCGGTCCTGCGACCACCGGGCCCGATGACCGTGCACGTGCGGTACCAGGCCGGGACCGCCGAGGTCAGGATGACGGCCACCCCGATCATGAGCACCGTCAGCCCCATGTCCTCCTTGACCAGGACCAGGGGCACCGACCAGGCCGTCACCGCCACCCAGCGCCGCTCCACGAAGGCCACCGAGGCGTAGGCCAGCATCGGCATCGCGAAGGCGATCTCATGGAACTGCGCCGCCACCGCCCCCTGCATCCCCCAGGACAGGACGTAGACGAGCCCCAGCCCACCGGCCACCCACCGATTCGTCAGCCGGCTGGCCAGGCGGGTCAGCGGCCAGGCCGAGAACGCCAGCAGCAGGTCCTGAGTGATGAGCAGGCTCAGGGGAGTAGGGAAAAGCCGCCAGATCGGCCCGAGGAGAATGAGAATCGGGTGGAAGTGGTCACCCAGGAGGTTGTACCCGTCGGCCTTGACCGGCACGATCGGGGCCTGGAAGTGGGCGTAGGCCTTGGCCAGCTCGGAGAAGATCGCTAGGTCCCAGCTGGGCACCGGCTTCATCGCCTCCCACTGGACGATCGAGTAGTAGATCATCACCCAGGCGCCGATGATGACGACGATCGCAGCCGGAATCGAGTGGCGGATCTGCTCCTTGAGGTTCACGGCGCTGAGCCTACCCGTGTGAATCGGGGATGAACCTGGTAGCGCTAGGCTCGTGGCGTCACCCACGATCAGGAGACGAGATGCCCCTCACGCCGACGCCCGCCGATTCCGCCTCGGCGGCCGAGTCCTCGCCGTCTCAGCGGCCTGGCCTCGACCAGATGGTGGACCACGACGCGGAGCCTCAGCTCCAGCGCCACCTCACCAACCGCCACGTCCAGCTCATCGCCATCGGCGGGGCGATCGGAACCGGGCTGTTCATGGGGTCGGGGAAGACGATCTCCCTGGCCGGCCCCGGTGTGTTCCTCGTCTACACGATCATCGGCTTCTTCCTCTTCCTGGTCATGCGGGCCCTGGGTGAGGTGCTGCTGTCCAACCTGTCCTACAAGTCCTTCGCCGACGTCGCCCACGACCTCATCGGACCGTGGGCGGGCTTCTTCGTGGGCTGGACCTACTACGTGTGCTGGCTGGTGACGGCCGTGGTCGAGGTCATCGTCATCACCGGATACATGGACTTCTGGTGGCCGGACCTGCCGCGGTGGATCATGCCGGTGGTCACCGTGGTCCTGCTGTTCTTCCTCAACCTCGCCACCGTCAAGGCCTTCGGGGAGATCGAGTTCTGGTTCTCCATCATCAAGATCGTGGCCATTATGGCGCTCGTTGCCGTCGGCGTCGTCATGGTCGTGATGGGCTTCACGGCGCCCAACGGCGCCCACGCCCAGATTTCCAACATCTGGAGCGGCGGGTTCTTCCCCAAGGGCGCGAGCGGGTTTTTCGGGGCCTTCCAGATCGCCATCTTCGCCTTCGTGGGCACCGAGCTCGTGGGGACCGCGGCCGCCGAGGCCAAGGATCCGGAGGTCACTCTCCCGCGGGCCATCAACGCGATCCCGATGCGCATCGTTCTGTTCTACCTGGGGGCGCTTGCGGCCATCATGGCCGTCACGCCGTGGCAGGAGATCAACCCCGAGGACAGTCCCTTCGTGGCCATGTTCTCGCTGGCGGGACTCGGCGTGGCCGCCGGCCTCGTCAACTTCGTGGTGCTCACGGCCGCGGCGTCATCCACCAACTCCGGGGTCTACTCCACCTCCCGGATGCTCTTCGGCCTGTCCTGGGCGGGCAACGCCCCCCACGTCTTCCGCAGGCTGACCGCCCGCTCGGTGCCGGGTGCTTCCCTGGTGTTCACCTGCGCCTTCCTGCTCACCTCGATCCCGCTGCTCTACACCTCCCAGTCCATCATCGCGGCCTTCACGAAGGTGACGTCGGTGGCCATCGTCCTGTTCATCCTCGTGTGGTGCATCATCGTCGTGAGCTACCTGCGCTTCCGCAGCCTGCGGCCCGAGCTGCACGAGGCCAGCGCCTTCCGCCTGCCCGGTGGGCGCGTGACGGCCTGGCTGAGCCTGGCCTTCTTCGCCTTCGTCATCTGGACCCTCACCCTGGCCCACGACACCCGCATCGCGGTCTTCTTCGCCGCCCCTCTGTGGCTGGTGACGCTGGGCGTGGCCTGGCTCGTCCACAGTAGCCGGCTCTCCAGGCACCAGGAGCCCCAGCCATGAGCGCCGGTGGTGGGTCGGTGACACCGAAGCCCTCACAGGGACCGACGTCGTCGGCCTGCTTGGAGGAGTTGCTCGCCTGCGGCGTGGCTGCGGTCCGCCAGGCGGCAGCCTTCGCCCTGAACCCGGGTGAGGAGCTGCGCATCGAGGCCAAGGCGCACCGCAACGACCTGGTCACCCAGGTCGACCGCGGCGTCGAGGAGCGCATCGCCGGTCACCTGGAGGCCACTGGTGTCCCCGTCCACGGCGAGGAGGCGCACCGCGTCGAGGACTTCGAGACCTACCGCGGGCGGGCCTGGGTGCTCGACCCCATCGACGGGACCCTCAACTACGTGGCCACCCACCGCGACTGGGCCATCTCCCTGGCCCTGGTCGACGACGGCGTGCCCACGGTGGCGGTCCTCGCCGACCCCGTGGCCGACCGGCTCTACACGGCCATCCGCGGGCGGGGCGCATGGGTGCAGCCGCTTCTGGTGGGGTCGGCGGGCGCCGACGACGCGGCGCCGCGGGCGCTGGGGTGGGTGGAGGACCTGCCCCTGAGCGAGGGCATGCTCATCGCCCACTTCCAGCTCACGCAGGACGCGGGCATCGGGAGGGCCATTGAGGTCTCGCGCGGCATGCGCTGCTACGGGGCGGCCGCCCTGGAGATGGCGGAGGTGGCTGCGGGCGGCGCGGTCGTCTACGCCCAGCCGCGGCTCCAGCCCTGGGACGTTGCGGCCGGTGCGCTGTTGTGTGCCGAGACCGGCGCGGTCCTTACCCGGATGGACGGGGCGCCCTTCGATGTGCGCCGCGCTGGCTCTCTCCTCGTGGGCACCCCGACCGCCCACGCCGAGGCGCTGGGGTATCTGCGCGCCGTCGGCGACTGAGGCTTGCAGGGGCGGACCAGGGGCCCGCCCTCGCGCGTTCGTACCTTGTGCCGCGCGTTCGGGGGTTCAGGGTACGAACCGGCGACCTACCCTACGAACACACGGGGCATACGGGGGACACAGGTGGCATTCGTAGGATGCCGCGCATGACAAGAACACTAAGGCGGCGTCCGGTCGATTCAGGGCGCGCCATCGCGGCGCAGGCGTCCGCGGAGTCCTCGAAGACGGGCGGCCCGCCGCGCCGTCGTCGCACGAGCATCGGTGTGCTGGCGGTCCTGGTCGGCGGGTGCCTGAGCGCCTGCGGGACGGGACTGGCCCCCGCAGTGGGCGGCTCGGCCACCGTCCCGGGCCCGATTCCCTCCGGCCTGGAGTCCTTCTACCGCCAGGCCGTCAACTGGTACCCCTGCGCCGCCACTGACGGCATGGAGAAGGCCTCGGGCAAGACCGCCCAGGCGAGCGCCTCCACGACGACCGCCGCCACGGCCTCGGCGCAGGCAACCGCCACCCCGAGCTCCGACGGCGCGAGCGGCGCGACCGGGACGGCCGGCTCCTCCGAGGAGGAGACCGACACGGCCACCTTCAGCTGCGCCGTCATCACCGTCCCCCTGGACTACGCCAACCCCAAGGGCGAGACCATCTCGATCGCCGTGAAGAAGCGCGCCGCCACCGGCGGCCACGCCCAGGGCGCCCTGTTCATCAACCCCGGTGGCCCCGGCGACTCCGGGGTCTCCTTCGCCGAGCGAGCGGGCAACGCCTTCAGCCCCGACCTGCTCAGTGCCTACGACATCATCGGCTTCGACCCACGCGGGGTCGGCTCCTCCACGGCCATCACCTGCTCCAGCGACGACGACTCATCCTCCGGCACCGCCGAGCCCTCCGCCTCGGCTGGGGCCACGGCCTCGCCGTCGGCCTCGGGCACGCCGTCGGCAGGTACTGAGCCCTCCGCGGAGGCCTCTGCCGGGACCGCCTCGGGCGGCGAGTCCTACGAGGAATGGGCGGAGTCGACCCGGCAGTCTTTCCAGGAGCTGGCCGAGCAGTGCGCCTCCAACACTGAGCCCGCCGCCCTGCTCGACCACGTCGATACCGTCTCCGCGGCCCGGGACCTCGATATCCTGCGGGCGCTGGCCGGCCAGGAGAAGCTGAACTACCTGGGCTTCTCCTACGGCACCTACCTCGCCTCCGTCTACGCCGAGACCTTCCCCGGCAACACGGGCCGCATGGTGCTCGACGGCGCCATCGACCCCTCCCTGTCCCTCGCCGAGCAGGGGCTGGGGCAGGCCAAGGGCTTCGAGCAGGCGCTGCGCACCTACGTCGACTACTGCCAGAACTCCGCCGGCTGCCCGCTGAGCGGGGGCACCGACGCCGGAGTCCAGCAGATCCGTGACCTCATCACCTCCGCCAACAGCACGCCCCTGGCGACCGGTGACCCGAACCGCGCCGTGACCGGCTCGGACATCGTCGCCGCCCTGAGCGAGTACCTCTATACCACCGAGCAGAACTGGGAGCCCCTGAACAAGGCCCTCGACCAGGCCATCAACCACCACGACGGCTCGGCCTTCGCGGCCTCCGAGGAGCAGGACACCTCCTCGAAGGACGACGGCGGCGGTACCTTCCAGGCCGTCACCTGCCTGGACTACCCGGTGGAGGGCGACAAGACGACCTGGGCCGCGCAGTATGAGCAGGCCCAGCGCGAGGCCCCGATCTTCGCGGACTCCGCGGTCGGCATGGACCTGGTGTGCAGCGTGTGGGGGCACAACGGGACCCGCAAGCCCGCGCAGATCCATGCCCGCGGTGCTGCGCCGATTCTCGTGGTGGGAACCACCGGGGACCCGGCCACCCCGTACGCCTGGTCGAAGTCCCTCGCCGAGCAGCTCGACTCCGGCCAGCTGCTGACCTGGGAGGGCAATGGGCACACCGCCTACGGCGGCGATGCCTCCTGCGTCAACGACGCCGTCGACGCCTACCTGATCTCCGGCACCATGCCCAAGAAGGGCCTGACCTGCCATGGCAACGAGTAGACGCGTAGCCAACGACTCAGCGGGCGGGCCGAGGTGCACTCGGCCCGCCCGCTGTTGTCACTGAGGGCGTGCGTTCGACGACCGGGGCTGCACGGGGGCGACCACCCGGGAGGAACGCACGGCGGCTCAGGCGGCATTGTCGGAGCTTCTCGCTCAGCCCGGGTCTGCTGCAACAAGCATGTGTATTCCGGTCAGAAACTGACTGCCCAATCCCAAAAATTCCCCCATTCGAAATCTTTGCTGAAAGAGGCAGGGTTAAGTGAGAAAATGAGGTTGAACATCGTTCTTCCTTCCTGGATATGGTGCACTGAGTATCTTACCTGGGTTACAAGGTAAATCAACCGTCCGGATAGACGGATTGGATAAGTCCGATCACACCAGATTGTGCTGCAGGGTGTACACCGCTGCGCCCACCCGGTCTTGGACTCCGAGCTTGGCGATGATGGCGGATACGTGAGTCTTGACCGTAGCCTCGCTGACTGGGGTGCGTGGGCGCCTCCGCCCAGGCGTGACCGGCCCGCATCGACGGCACCTTCATGACAGGGCCCTGTCCTACAGGTCTCCGACCTTCTGGAGGCGCTGGAGGCTGAGCCAGCCCACCGGGATCGGGATCCAGAAGGTCACCAGGCGGTAGACGATCGCCGTGGACAGCGCCACCCCGTAGGGGACGCCGGCGGCGACGAGCCCGGCGGTCAGGGCGAGCTCGACTGGCCCGATACCACCGGGGGAGGGCACGATCGAGCCCACCGTGTTGGAGGCCAGGTAGGTGATGGCCAGGACCGCGAAGGGCACGGTGTAGCCGAAGGCCCACAGGCTCGCACTGAAGGACAGGATGTAGGACAGGGTCAGCATGAGCGCGCCGCCGACCCCCAGCACCAGGCGCACCGGGTTGGACATGACCCACACGAGCCGCGGCCACACCTGGCGGTAGGTGGGCTCGATCTTGGCCCACGCCCAAGTGCGGGCCTTGGGAATGGTCAGGACCACCGCCGCCACCACGACGACGACGCCCGCGGCGACCAGCACCCAACCGGACGGCAGGGTCAGCCCCGTCGACTGGCCGGTCATGGCCGCCAGCACCACGAGCAGCACCACGGTGACGATGAACTGGACCACCTGGACCAGGGCCACCGTGGCCACGCCGACCGCGGTGGGCACCCCCTTGCGATTGAGGAAGCGCAGGTTGATGGCCGCCCCGCCCACGCCGGCCGGGGCCACCAGCGAGACGACGGCGCTGGCCAGGTGCACCTCGGTGGAGCGCCACAGGGAGAGCCGCTCGGGGCTGAAGGCCACCAGCGTGAGCCCCGCGCCCACGTAGGTCGCCACCGAGAAGATCAGGGCCGCCAGCATCCACCAGATGTTGGCCTGCGAGACGGCGGCGGAGACCTGCTGGAAGTCCAGCTGGGCCAGCAGCGTCCACACCGCTACGAGGGCCACCACGGCCATGAGGACGGTGCGCGTGGAGAAGCGGTTGAGACGGGCCGGCTCGGCGTCGGCCGTGGGGGTCAGTGCCACGAGGGCGTCGCGCAGATCCTGGAGGACCTGCCGGCTTGCTCCGCGCCGTCCCATGACCTCGCGGGTCTGGCGCGGCAGCACCACCCGCTGGAGCATGGGGGCGATCGAGGCCAGCTGCGCGGTGGTCAGTGAGCGGGAGGCGGCGTCGATGGCCCGCTGGGCACCGACCGCCAGCGCCGTCAGCGCCAGGGCCTGAGCCAGGTCCACACGGCGGGAGAGCTCGGTGGAGATCGTCTCGCCCGAGGCCCAGTCCAGGAGCCACAGCCGCCCGGACTCATCGACGACGACGCTCGAGGCGTCGATGCTCCCGTGCGCCAGCCCCGCGGCGTGAGCGCGCTGGAGCTGGCTCCACAGCTGGTCCAGGACGTCGTCGTCCACCTCGGCCCCCAGATCACTGATGGACCGGGCGCCGACGACGTGGTCGGTCACCAGCAGCACGGACTCGGCGGCCTCGGCCATCCCCAGCAGGCCGGGGGTGCGCACGTGGGCGCGGCGAGCCTCCATCGTCATGAGGGCGGCGTGCTCGGCGGCCGGGCGCAGGGACAGGTCGCGGGTGGGGGACAGGCCCCTGACGCGGATCTGGTCCCAGATGTTGGAGAGGAATCCGGCCACCTGTCGGTCGGCGTCGAGGAGGGTGACGTTGCGGCGCTCACCGGCCGAGTCCCACACGGCGTACATGCGGTGGACCGAGGCCCGCTCCTGGGACAGGGCCTCGCTGGAGGCCTCGGCCAGGACCTCCGCCAGGTTGACGTCGGTGGCCGGCCTGATCGTGTTCGCGCCCGACGGTGCTTCGGTGCTGCCGGTCCCGGCCGTGTCCAGCGGCGTCGAGTCGAGGAGAGAGGCGGCCTCTGCGCCCGATGACCCGGTGGTCGCGTTGGTGACCTGCTCGTCGGCGGGGGTGGGGGTGTCCTCGGTGGCGGGCTCGAGGCCCGCCGGCTCCTGCGCCGGCGAGCCCAGCGGGTTCTCGCGCACCTGCTCACGGACCTGCTCGGTGTAGCCCAGGGGGGCGTCGGTGGTGACGATCCAGGCGCGCGTCTCGGGGGCGCGGTCCATGCGGACCACGCGCACGGCGTCGATCCCGGCCCGGCGCAGGGCGCGTACGAGCGTGACCCCGTGGGCGCGGCGGTCCTCCACACCGAAGACGTAACGCACCAGCAGGCCGACGACGCGGCCCAGCAACAGGGACAGCACCGCGCCCGGCAGGGTCAGGGCGCCGCGCAGGACCGCCATGCCCAGGACCACCCACAGGGCCGCCCAGCCCGAGCGCATCACGGTGGAGCTGTTGCGGTCGCCGGCGCCCGTGAGCAGGCCGGCCATGGAGGCGAAGACCGTGGAGACGCCCAGCTGGGCGGTGCCCGAGGCGGTGACTGTCAGCCCCATGACCAGGGCGGTGGGGCCCCAGGTCACGAGGCCGGTCATCGCGGCGACGGCGACCGCGTAGCCGGCGATCCCCGACAGGACGGCCTGGCCGCAGGAGCGCCAGGAGCGACGCAGGAGGCGGTCCAGCAGGACGGCCAGCGGCACGATGAAGGTGGCCAGGCCCTCAATGGTCTGCAGGGGGAAGACGAGGATGCGGCGCAGCACCACCGCCAGGGCGTTCTGGACGTCTTGGGTGACGCCGGTGGTGGTCTCGCGGGCGTAGATCGCCAGGACGAGGACGGCGAAGATGCCCAGGAGCGTCAGTGCCAGGTCGAGCAGGTCCTCGGTGCGGCGCAGGCGGTGCGCGGTGGTGTCCACCAGGAGCGTCGTCGAGCAGGGGGCGGTGGGGCCGGGGGTCGGGGTGGGCTCGGCCATGGGGGTGACCCCGATGACGGGGATGCCGACCGGCGAGGTGGAGGTCGACTCGGCTGAGCGCGCGGAGGGTGTGGAAGCCGCGGAGGCGGCCGACGGGGCGGCCGCAGATGCTTGCTGGGCGACGGCGGTGGGGGACTCGCCGGGTGGCTCGGTGAGCGTCGAGGTGTGGTCGAGGTCGCCGGCTGGTGGGGGCGAACCTGGTGCCGCATCTGTCATGACGCCGATTCTAGGGGGAGAGCCTGGGCGGACCCTCCTACGCCGGAAGGAATCGCGCGGCGAGGGTAGCTCATTCAAAGTAGTTTGCAGTGCAAACCAAGGGGCGCTATCCTGGAAATGGTTTGAAACACAAACCTTCGTTGACGAGGAGGTTCACCATGAGTGCGGTCACTGAGGATCAGAAGGTTCCGGCGGGGCCCGATGAGGCCCTCGCCGTCGTTGAGGCCCAGCGGAGCGCCTTTCTCAAGCGGCACAGGATCAAGGCGACCCCGCTCCTGATCGCCTGGGGGCTGGCCTGGCTGATCGGCTACGCCGCCCTGGCCCTCTACCGCAGGGCGGACTACAGCCTGCCGATCGCGCCGTACCTGTTCTTCTACGGCTGCCTCGCGGCGGCCCTGCTGTTCACCTTCGCCTATATCGTCCCCAAGGCGCGCGGCATCCGCGGCCGGAGCAACCGCGAGGGCACCTACTACAGTCTCGCCTGGTTCCTCGGGATGCCACTGGGCGCCCTCATCCTCAGTCGGGTCAATGCCTTCCTGGCCACCCTCAACACGAGTGAAGCCAACGAGGTCGCCGGTGTCGTGTCCAACGCCGTGCCCTGCCTCGTCGTCGGCGTCATCTTCCTCATGAGCGCCGCACTGTGGAATGAGGCGGTCATGGGGGTTCTGGGCGGCTGGATCCTCCTGGTCACCCTGGTGGTCACGATTGTCGGGATGCCCTGGGCTTGGTGGATCATGTCCGTGGCTGGTGGGGGCGGCATGCTGGTGGCCGCTGTTGTCGCTGCTGCCGCAGGATCGAAGCGAGGTGCGTGACATGACCGGAGGGGTGCGGGCGCAGCGGCCTGAGGGGCAGGAAAGTGCCGGTGGGGCGGAGGAGTCGGCGGAGCCGGCCGGTGTGGGTGCCGGCGCTGAAGCCTCCGCTGCCGCGACGGCCTCCACCGTCGACATTGACCCCGTCATTCACGCCCAGGCCCGCCTACGGATCATGGCGACCCTGGCCGCCGTGCCTGTTGGCGACGAGCTGCACTTCCCGAGGTTGCGCGAGCTGCTGGACATGACGGCCGGCAACCTGTCCACGCACCTGTCCAAGCTGGAGGGGGCGGGCTATGTGCAGCAGAACAAGACCTACTCCGGGCGCAGTCCCGCCACGTACCTGGCGCTGACCCCCGAGGGGCGGGTCGCCTTCGAGCGGTACGTGCGCAACCTGCGTGCCCTGCTCGACGCCTGACGGCCCGAGGGCGGGTGAGGGCGGAGCGGTCGCGCTGCGGGCCGCTTCGGAGAGACGCCGTCGGCGACTGCGTTTTTCGCCGGGGACGTACTTTTCCCGCAGACGACTGAGATCTGCCCTCAGTCGTCTGCGGGAAAACGCAGTTCTGGATGGAAATATACGTTCTCGACGGCGCTGGGTGGGTGCACTGGGCCGATCTGCTAGCGCACGCCGCCGGTACGGCGGGCGACGAGGGCCAGCAGGCCCCACATGACCGCGCCGATGCAGACAATGGCGAACACGAGCGGAAGCATGCTCGCCGCGTCAAGACTCCCGGCCGTCGACACGGCCGACGATCCTAGGGTCAGGGTTTTGCTGAGGATTCCCTGAGGGACGGCGTATGCCAGGGGGTTCTGACTCGCCAGGAGGCCGAAGCCCATGACGCAGCCGAGGAAGGCGACCGCCACGGGTGCGGCGAAGGAACGCATGAGCATGCTCAGCAGCGACTGCATCGCGACCAGTGGCAGCGCGCCCAGGATGGCCAGCAGGCCGGAGGCGACGAAGGCTGCTGGTATTGCCGGCCCCAAGTCCGCGACGGTGATGCCCGCCAACCAGGTCAGCGCCAGCAGGACGCTCTGCATGGCCAGGACCGGGGCGAGGATGACCAGGGTTTTGGCCAGTGCCACAGCCGTCGGAGAGTGCGGGGTGGTGCGCATCGCGTTCCAGCTGGTGCCCCGGTGCTCCACGCGCCACACGGTCGAGGCCAGCAGGGCCACTCCCAGCGAGCAGAACATCATCGAGTAGAAGAGGGTGATCTGCGAGGTCAGCGACACCCACCCCTGGTGGAGCGAGCTGCGATTCATGATGAAGTTGACCGTGCCTGTGATGACGGCCAGAAGCGGCAGTAGAACGGCGATGACCCATGCCGAGGAGCGCCTGAGCTTGATGGCCTCGGCGGCCAGCAGGGAGGTGAAGCCGCTTCGGCTACCGCCACCGCTGCGGCCCGGTGCCGTGGGCACGGCCGGGGCGGGTCGGGCGCTGGAGTCGGCTGGGGCGGGTTGGGCGCTGGAGTTGGTCGGGGCGGGTTGGGCGCTGGAGTCGGCTGGGGCGGGTCGGGCGCTGGAGTCGGCGCCGCGGAGCATGGTGGGGGTGTGGGCGGGTGTACTCATGGAGATCACCTCTCGATCCGGTCGAGCCGGCGGGTTACGACAGTGAAGATGACGGCGGTCAGGACGAGAAAGCCCGCGACCCAGCCCATGGGGACCTGGAGGTACTCGTAGACGGCGTGGCTGTCCACCATGGACACTTTCGCGGGCGTGATGATGGCGTAGTAGCCCCAAGGCAGTAGACGCGCCAGGGCTGGTGGTGAGAGCAGCATGTAGATGCCGATGAAGCCCCCCAGTAGCCCCACGCTCATGACGACCAGCTGGTTCTCCACCACGGCCGCGAGCCACAGGTGGTAGGCACACATCGCCGTGTTCACCAGCGCGAGCAGAAGCGTGTAGGTGACCCAGGGGCCGACGTCGAGCGGGACACTGATGCCCATGATGCGGCCGAAGATGATGAGGGCAGAGTTCTGGAGGACGACGGTCGGTGCGATGAGGAGTGTCAGCGCCGCGAGCTTGACCCGGCACAGTGCCCCGGGCGTCAGGCCCGAGGTGGCGGCCAGGTTCCACCCGGCCCCGCTGTGCTCGATATCGGTCTGCCGACTGGCGAGAACCGCGACGAAGACCGTGCCGGTCATCGCGTTGACGAAAGCAGTACCCAGCAGCAGCATCGCCCATGGCTTGGCGGCCGGGTTGTCGAGGGACCTGATCGTCGACTGGCTGAACAGGTTGGTGCTGCTCATCGCCACCGAGGCGATGGCGAGCAGGATCGCGATCAGCAGTACCCGCAGCCGGTGCATCTTGAGAAGCTCGACGCCGACCGACCTGAGAAAGCCTGGCGTGGCTGAGTCATGCGAGTGGTGCGGGCTGCGGCCCGACGTCAGGGTGCCGGGCGCGGGGGCAGGCCAGGCCTGGGTGCCGCCTTGTCGGCCGTCGGTTCCGGCTGCGGTTGGGGGCAGGGCGGGGGAGAGCGCGGCGCTGGTCATCACAGCACACCTCCCCGGCTGGTGAGGTCCATGAAGACGTCCTCGAGGCTCTGGGCCTCGCGGCGCACCTCGTGCAGCTCGACGCCCGCGGCGACCAGCCGGCTGATGAGCTCGGCGACCGCTTCCTTCGACATTCCCGGGATGCGTACGCCCTGTGGCGTCAGCGTTGGGCTGGCGACAGTGCCGGTGACAGGAACGGCGGCCGGGTTAGGGAAGTCGGCCGCCGTTGACGCCGCGAGTGCCTGCGCCGGTACGAGCCCGGCCAGGACCTGTGGGTCCAGGACGGCCTGCGGCGTCGGGGTGACGACGAGGATGTCCGGCACCGAGCGCTCCATGAGCTCGGCGCGCGTGCCCTGGAAGACGAGGCGCCCGCCCGACAGGATGCCGAGCGTGGAGGCCATGCGGTCGATCTCGTCGAGCAGGTGGCTGGAGACCATGACGGTGACGCCCTCGCCGGCGAGCTTGACCAGCAGCCGGCGCACCTCCTCGATACCGGCCGGGTCCAGGCCGTTGGTGGGCTCATCGAGGATGAGCAGCTCGGGCTCGCGCGCCAGCGCCAGTGCGATCCCGAGGCGCTGCTTCATTCCGAGTGAGTAGGTGCGCACCAGGCGGTCCTTGTGCTCGGTCAGGCGCACGAGCGCGAGGGCGCGGTTGACCTGTTGCTCGCTCAGGCCCTGCATCTTGGCGGCAATCCGCATGTTCTCCATGCCCGTGAGGTGACCGTAGCCGGGCGGGTTCTCGATCATCGAGCCGGTGCGCGACATGATCGTGGCGCGCGTGGCCGGGGTGAAGGGCTGCCCGAGTACGCGGATCTGCCCGCGCGTGGGAGCCAGCAGCCCCAGCAGCATCTTCATCGTGGTCGACTTGCCCGAGCCGTTGGGGCCCAGGAAGCCGTAGACGCTCCCGCGCGGCACTACGAGGTTGAGGCCCTCGACGACGGTGCGCCTGCCGAAGGTCTTGGTGAGGTCACGGGTCAGGACGACGGCGTCGTCGGCCGTGGCGGAGAGGGGGGCAGCCGCCTGAGAGTGGGGAGCCGGCTGGGCGGGGGCGGCGCTGGGGGAGCCGGCGCCGGGTGTCGAGGTCGCTGTGGGAGTGCCGGCGTCGGGGCGCAGCCGGAGGAAGGGGCGCGAGGCGGCCGGCGGCGCGGGAGTACCGGAGGGTGTCATCGGGGGTTGCGATAGTGCGGTCGGTGCTGGTGGGAAGCGGTGTGAAGCAGTCATGGGATCAGCCTGCTCGCCCCGGTACGGGCAATCATCAGCCTGTGGTCTGCTTCCTGGGTCGACATGCTGGAGCGGCTCGTACCCGGGTATGAAATCCTGACGGTGGCCTCCGGGGCGCGTGGCTGCGACGGTACGGTTCAGGCATGAGAATACGGGGACGTGGCGACTGTGTGCGGGTGGACTCGGCGGTGCCTGCGCCGTCGTCAGCCGGGCGCGTGCCACCGGCGGACCCGATTCCGGCCGCCTGGCGCGCCCCGAGCTCGGGTCCGTGGACAACCACGTCGGACGTCGTTATCGCTCTGGCCTTCTTCTTTCTGTCGCCCATCGGTCGGCCAGAGGCGGCAGGCGGGCCCGCTTCGGGCGTGGCACCGGCGCTCTATTTCCTTCTGGCGGTGGCTTGCGCGCTGGTCATGGTGGTGAGACGCCACTCGCCGCTGCTCTTCGTCGTCGTGGCCGGCATCTGCCTGAGCGCGCACCTCGTGGTGTTCGTTGATTTCTCCATCTTCTTCGTCGTGACGGGCGTGATCGCGGTGGAGACGACGCAGTCCCGCCTGGAGGCTCCGTGGCGGTGGGTGGGACTCGTTCTCGAGCTGGTGGGGGCGGCGGTGGCGGCGACGCGGGCGCACGAGCTCATCGGTGACCAGGTCCACGCGGGTTCCGGACGGCTCATCCTTCTCGCCAACGCCTGGCTGCTGGTCTCGGTGGCGGCCTTCGTCGGCTCCGCGCGCCGTCGTAGCCGTGACCGCTACAACCAGGCCTTCGAACGGGCCGCGGTGCTCGAGGCGCAGCAGGCCACCGAGCGGCGTCTCGCAGTGATTGAGACCCAGCAGCGCATCGCCCGCGACGTCCATGATCTGCTCGGGCACAGTCTCACCGTCATCGCGATGCAGGCAGAGGGCGCCCGCGCCATCCTGGCCACCGACCCGGCTGCCGCCGATGAGGCCCTGGCCGTCATCGGCGAGACCTCCCGCCGCTCTGTGGATGAGGTGCACGCCCTGGTCGACATGCTGCGCTCCGACGCCGACGGTGGCGCTGCCGCCGGCGACGGTGCTGACCGCGACGATCGCTCTAGCAGCGATAGCGGTGCCGGCTCCGGGGCTTCCGGCGACACCGTCGAAACTGTCGATGCCGATATCGGTGCCTTGGCCGGGAGCGATGTGGCGGCGTCGGGTCATGACCGTGAGATGGAGTTTCTGTGCGAACCGGTGCGTCAGGCGCGGCGCGCGGGACTTCCCGTCACCTTGGGGACCGACTCGACCGACCGGATCCCCGCGGCGGTAGCGCAGGTCCTCCGCCGGGTGGCCCAGGAGTCACTGACCAACGTGCTGCGTCACGCTCCCGGGGCGGCCACGACCGTCTCGCTGCACACCGAGACGGGCTGTGTCACACTCGTCATCGAGAACGCCCCGGCCCCGGAGTCGCCGGCCGAAGACACGGACCCTGCGCAGAGGACTGACGACTGTTTGTATCGCCAGAACATCGGGGAGCAGACGGACGCCGTGCCGGCGGAGGCGCCGCACGAGTCGGCCACAGTGCTCCGCCCCGCGGTGAGCGTCTCCGAAGGCACGAGGCACCGCGGCTTCGGCCTCATTGGCATGCGTGACCGGGTCACCGACCTCGGCGGCTCCTTCGTCGCTGAGCCAACCACTGAGGGGGGATGGCGGGTGAGGGCAGAGCTCCCCATCCCCACAGTGAGAGCCAATCACTCTGATATGGCGAACCTCGCAGGGCGCCGTCGGTACTTCGTCGGCACAAAACCGCACAGGCTGTACCCGGAGAGCGGATACTTCCGGTGAGTCGACGTCAAGAAGGGGAGGTGCCTGTGATTCGCCTGGGTCTGGCTGACGACGAGCCGCTGTTCACCATGGGGCTGGCCATGCTGCTGGGAGCGCAGCCGGATATGGAGGTCGTCTGGCGGGCAGTCAACGGCAAGGAAGCGCTTGCGCGCAACGCCACCGACCCGGTCGACGTCCTCCTCCTCGACGTGCAGATGCCGGGCCTCGACGGCCTGGCCGCTACCCGCGAGCTCATGGCCCGAGGGACCACCGGGCGGGTCGTTATCCTGACCACCTTCGACACCGACGGCTACGTCATGGGCGCCATCGAGGCCGGTGCGGCCGGTTTCCTGCTTAAGAACACCCCGCCACAGGACCTCATCGCCGCGATCCGCACCGTCCACGACGGCGACTCCGTTATCTCCCCGGGACCCACTCGCCGGCTGCTCACCGCCGTGCGCACCGGGCAGGTCAGCGGGAGGCGAGTCGGGGATGGGGCCGGACGCCATGCCTCTGAGGACTCGGTCGAGGCGGTCCGGGTGGCGGAGGCCTCTCAGCGGGTCGCAGCCCTGACTCAGCGCGAGCGCGAGATTCTGGCGCTTATCGCCATGGGTCTGACCAACCAGGAGATCTGCGACAGGGAGTGGTTGTCCATGCCCACGGTCAAGACCCACGTGAGCCACCTGCTGTCCAAGACCGGCTGCCGCGACCGGGTCCAGCTGGTGCTGCTGGCCCTGCGCGGCGGCGTTGTCGACCCCGATGACGTCTTAGGTGGGGGCTGATACCCGCGCATGCCCTGTGAATCAGCCGCCCGGAACCGCTTTGTGTCACTGTGGGCGACTTTTAGGGCCGATCTGCTCCTCAGTCGTCCAAGGCTTGCGGGCATATGCCCAGGTCAGGACGGTTTACCGGTTGCAGCAGAGCGGTGAGGGCCGGGGAATAGTCGCCAAAAGTGACAGTTTTCCTCGATGTTGAGCCACGGCCGGGCGCAGTTGCTGTCTCAGCGGCTCTGGGGCTGCACCAGGACGGCCACGGTGCGCGCCGGCACCGAGATCGTGCCGCTGGCGCGGTCGAAACCGGTACGGCGCACCACCTCATCGGCCCCCTCGGTCTGAATGGGGCAGAGGCGGAAGTCCCGGCCCGCCAGCTCGGGCAGCGGCTGAGTGAGCGTCTGTCCCGAGGCGTTGAAGACCACCAGGACGGCGTCGAGCTCGGGGTCCACGTCGCACCCGCCCCGGGTGTCGTCGATGAGCATGGCGATCACTCCCGCCGGCGCCCCGAAGCCCGACCCCGGGAAGCTCAGCTTGTCCTGGATGAGGCGGGCCGAGCCCAGGGCGAACAGCGGCGTCGAGGCGCGCAGCCGCAGCAGGTCCAGGGCCTGGGAGCAGGCCGCGGCGATCTCCTCGGGCGAGGGCCGCAGCCAGTCGTCCTGCAGCAGCGGCCCCTGGATGCCCCAGGAGCCCTCGTTGCGGCTGGCCGGTGGCAGGCCCCGACCGAAACCGTTGGACTGCCCCGTGAAGTCGATGGCGTTGAACCAGTCCCCGGAGTTGTAGGAGTCCCGGTCCAGGGACTTGCTGCGCAGCAGCTCAGTGCCCGCGCTCCAGAAGGCCGGCGACTGCGCCAGCGTCACCGTGGCCAGGCACACCGTGTTCATCCGCACCCGCTCGGCCACCGGCATGCCCTGGGGCAGTTTGTAGGCCAGCAGGTCGTAGAGCGTCTCGTTGTCGTGGGCGTCGACGTAGTTGACGTTCTCCTGGGGGTGGGAGGCGAAGGCCGCCGGCGCCCCGTTGTGGATGAGGTCGATGCCGCGGCGCACCGACCCGTCCGAGATCGTCATGACGTAGTCCTTGAGGTTGCCCGCCAGCCCTAAGCGCACCAGGTCGGTGCGGTGGGCCAGGTCCGCCGACTGCTCGTGCCAGCTGCGGTGGTCCAGGCCGCTGGGCTGAGTGAGCAGGCCGGTGCCGAAGCCCTGGAAGACGCGGTGGTCGGGGTCGAAGGCGCTCCCGCCGTGGACGGCGTCGCGCAGGCGGTCGTTGAAGGCGCCGATCCCGGTGCCGTCGAGCTGACCCTGGGTGGCTTGCACGAACAGGGCGTTGCCCGCGACCTCCCCGAAGTTCCAGCCCTCCCCGTACAGGTAGAGGGAGCGGCCGTCGACGCCGTCGGCCTCCAGCGTCAGCTCGTCCAGGGCCGCCCGCACGCGCTCCATGACGGCGCGCGGGTGGTGGCCCATGAGGTCGAAGCGGAAACCGTCGACTCGGTACCAGCGCGCCCAGCGCACCACCGAGTCGACCATGAGGCGCGCGCACAGGGCGTTCTCCGTGGCTGTGTTGGCGCAGCAGGTCGAGCTCGTCACCCGCCCGACGGCGTCAAGGCGGTGGTAGTAGCCCGGCACCACCCGGTCCAGGACGCTGCGCGGATCTTGCCCGCAGGCGGCCGTGTGGTTGTAGACCTGGTCGAGGACCACCTGGAGGCCCAGGTCGTGCAGGGCCCCCACCATCTCGCGGAACTCGACGACGCGCGCCCCGCCGTCCTGGTGGCCCTCGGTCGCATAGGAGCCCTCGGGGGCGCCCCAGTGAAGCGGGTCGTAGCCCCAGTTGTAGGCGTCGTCGTCGGCCACCTCCGCGACGGCGGCCTGCTGGTCGGTTGAGGCCGGGTGTGCGCCGGTGGGGATGTTCGGGGCGCGCTGGGAGCCGCGGTGCTCGGGGATGGTGGCGATGTCGAAGGTGGGCAGTAGGTGGATCGTGTTCATGCCGGCCTGGGCTAGCTCGGCTAGGTGGCGCACGCCCGCCGAGCCGGCCACCGTGAAGGCCCGGTAGGTGCCGCGCAGCTCGGGCGGGACGGTGCCGTCGGCGGCGGAGAAGTCCCGCAGGTGGAGCTCGTAGATGCTGCGGGCCGAGTCGTTGCGGACCGCCGGCGCCCGGGTGGTGGCCCACCGTTCGGGGGCCAGGCGCGGGTCGGCCAGGTCGACGGCGACCGAGCGGGTCGAGTCCGTCGTCAGCGCCGTCGAGTAGGGGTCGGTGACGACGTTGGTCTCCACGCGCCGAGTGGAGGGCACGTAGACCCGCACCTCCCACAGGTACTGGCAGCCGGCGCCGATGGGGGCGCCGGGCCGGCTC
>NZ_JASPFC010000043.1:0-20596 GCF_031296635.1 Actinomyces acetigenes | reverse complement strand
CTTACCCTACGAACGCGCGGACGCTTCACCTCGTGCCGGCGAGTACAAGTCCCCGGCGTCGGGAGGCCGAGTCAGTGGACAGGCGGCCGCGGCGTGCGCAAGGCTCGGGGCGTGAGCTCCTCCGACGTCAGCACCGAGACGACCGCCGCTGCCTCCGCCTCTTTCGCCTCCTCCACTGCGTCCGCTGCCGGTTCAGCCGCCCCGCTGCCCAGCCGCCGTGGCGCCGGCCCCTACCGCGTCATCATGGTGTGCACCGGCAACATCTGCCGCTCCGCCATGGCCGAGGCCGTCCTGCGCGACCGCCTCGCCGCCGCCGGCATCCCCGGCTCCGGGCCGGGTGGCGTGGCCGTCACCTCCGCCGGCGTCTCCGACGAGGAGCGCGGCAACCCCATCGACTCCCGGGCCCGCCGCGTCCTGACCGAGGCCGGTTACGGCACCGGCGCCGACGACGTCTCACGCGCCACGGGTATCGCCATCACCACCCACACCGCCCACCGCATCACCGACGCCGAGATCACCGAGGCCGACCTCCTGCTGGCCATGACCGACTCGCACTGGAACGTTCTCCAGCGCCGCGCCGCGGGCCTGGGGGCCGAGCCCACCCGCATCCGCATGTACCGCGAGCTCGACCCGGCCTCCGTCCAGCAGGCCGAGGCGGTCGCCGCGGGTGGGGCCTCCCGCAGCGTCCTCAACGTGCCCGACCCCTGGTACGGCACTATGGCCGACTTCGTCGACACCCTCCAGGTCGTCGAACGGGTCAGCGACGAGCTCGCCGAGCAGCTCGCCGCGCTCCGCGACTGACAGCTCAGCGACTCAGTGCAGGCGGTTGTCCAGCCAACGCATGACGGCCTGAAAGTACTCGGCGCGCGCCAGCGGCCCGGACAGGGCCAGGTCGTGGACGCCATCGGGGATCTGGCGGACGGTCACGTCGTCGCCCAGGTACTGGGAACGGTCGATGATTTGCTCCACGTCGAGGACGATGTCGGAGCGCTGCGCCTCCTCCAGGGTCGCCTTGACACCGCCGCTGGCCGTTGAGCAGCACACGAGGATCGGCACCCGGATCCCCAGCCCGTGGTGGACCTCGCGCTGCAGACGTCGGATCCCCGCCAGGAACCCGGCCCGCACCGGGAAGGACGGCGCCGGCTTGAGCACCAGGTCCCAGTCCCACTCGCCGCGCCAGCGCCGGTGCAGGGCCGCCACATAGTTGTCCTCATCGCCGCTGCCCGGCTCGCCAATGACGCGCTCGGGGTCCCGCCGCGAGAGGAGGTCCACGAAGGCCGAGCCGTAGGAGCGCACCAGCGCCGACCCGCGCAGGTCCAGCCACGGGGAGTTGAGGACCAGCGCGTCCACGGTCCCGGGGTGGTCGGCCGCCCAGATGACCGCCTGCAGCCCGCCGGTCGAGTGCCCGTTGAGGACGACGACGTCGTGCCCGTGCTCGGAGCGGATGATGCGCAGGGCCTCGGCGATCTCCTCGTCATGGACGCGCAGGTCGCGCACGTCGTGCGGGGAGGGGTACCCGACGCCGGCCCGCCCGCAGGCCCGCAGGTCCAGCGCGTAGAACTCAAAGCCGGCGTCGAGATAGGCCTGGGCCAGGTGGGTCTGGAAGAAGTAGTCGCTGCGGCCGTGCAGGTAGAGGACCGCTCGCGAGTGCCGGGGCCGGCTGGCCCGGCCCGCCGCCTCGCGCTGGAAGACGAGCACGGCGTGGTCGGCGCCGGGCGCCTTCGTGGGTGACTCGGTCACCGGGATACGGCGGGCCACCCACGGCTCTCCCAGGATGTCGGGGGTGGTCGGCTCCAAGGTCGCACTCATGAGCAGATCCAAGCACGTTGCCCTGTGCGGCGCGAGTAGCGGCGCCGACACACGACCTGGGAATAGCCAGGACGTTGAGGGAACGCTGGTGATGGCCGGGCCGTAGGGGCGGTGATGGCCGGGCCGAGGGTGCGGGTGCGGGACGAAAGCCGGCCAGCCCGGTACGGCCTGTCCCGGCCGGCTAGCCCCGTACGGCCCGGGCCGAAAGCGGGTCTCGCGTGACAACCTCGGCGGGCTGGCTCCCGACCGCCGCACGGCCCGGCCCGACAGCGGGACCGGCCAGCGGGCCCTGTGCAGCCCGTCCCGCACGGCTCGCCCACCCGGCTCGTCTCGTAATTCGGGCACGGCACCGGGTGCGGGCGTGACCTCGGTCCCTTGGCAGTGGCCTCGCTTGCGCCGCCAAGGCGGCGCTGCGTAAGTTATCAGTGGCCATCTAGAGCAACCGAGAGACCTGGCTCGACGACATTGCAGCAACCCCCTTCATGGTGCGGGTGCTTCCGCCAGGAACGATGGAGGAACACGTGAGCACAAGCGAACAGGCGACCGCCGACCCCGGCCGACATGAGGAGAGTGACTCCTCCGACTCCCAGCGCGTCGAGTACGGGGAGGGCGTGAGCGCCGAGCTTCGGGACACCGAGCCTGAGAGTGCCGAGGCCGGAAGCACCGACACCGAGGAGGACGGCTCCGCTGACGCCCCCATGATCTCCCTGCGCGACGTCCACAAGGTCTACCGCCTGCGCAACGGCAAGCAGGTACGGGCCCTGGACGGGCTCAGCCTCGACGTCGCCGCCGGCTCCATCCACGGCATCGTCGGCACCTCCGGGGCCGGCAAGTCCACGCTCGTGCGCTGCCTGACCTCCCTGGAGCGCCCCACCAGCGGACATGTGAGTATCGCCGGCCAGGACATGACCGCCCTGTCATCCGGCCAGCTGCGCGAGGCCCGACGCCGCATCGGCATGGTCTTCCAGCACGCAAACCTCCTGGACCAGCGCACCACGGCGCAGAACATCGCCTACCCGCTGGCGCTCGCGGGCGTCCCCAGCGGGAGGCGCCACCCGGTCGTCAAGCGCATGCTCGACCTCGTGGGCCTGGCCGACCGCGGAGCCTCCTACCCCTCCCAGCTCTCCGGCGGCCAGAAGCAGCGCGTCGGCATCGCCCGGGCGCTGGCCGACGACCCGGCCGTCCTCCTGTGCGACGAGCCCACCTCCGCCCTGGACCCGGAGACCACCCGCTCCATCCTCGACCTCATCAAGAACGTCCGCGACACCCTGGGCCTGACCGTCATCATCATCACCCACGAGATGAGCGTGGTCCGCCAGGTCTGCGACTCCGTCAGCCTGCTTGAGGCCGGGCGGATCGTCGAGAGCGGCCGCCTGGAGGACATCGTGCTCGACGTCGACTCCCGGCTCTCACGCGAGATCGTGCCCTTCCCGAAGGTGCCCGAGGCCGCCGTCGCCCACGGGGAGAGCGTCATCGACGTCTCCATCACCGCCCACCCGGGCCAGCCGGCCGCCGTCGCCCTCATGTCCATGGTGGCCGAGCTTGGCGGGGACATCGCCGCCGGCGTCTTCGAGACGATCGGGCAGGCCCAGATCGGGCGCCTGGCCGTCACCATCCCCGGGCCCGACACCGAACAGGCCGTGAGCACCCTGCGTCACGCCGGTATTGCTGCGGAGGTCCGCTCATGAACCCGATCCTCCTTCCGCTGACCCAGGCCGCGAGCGCGAGCTCCGAAGATGGGACCTGGTTCAATAACACCATCATCCACGACCTCCTCGGTACCTCCATCTTCGAGACCTTGGCGATGACCTTCGTCTCGGGAGCGCTGACCATTGTTTTCGGTCTCCTCCTGGGGCTCGCGCTGGTGAACACCGGCCAGCGCGGTCAGCGTCCCAATCCGCCCCTGTACTGGGTGCTCTCGCAGATCGTCAACATCGGGCGCTCCATGCCCTTCATCATCCTCATCATCGCCCTGATTTCCGTGACGAGGCTGATCGTGGGGTCGTCCACCGGCTGGCAGGCCGTCTGCGTGCCGCTGACCATTGGCGCGATCCCCTTCTACGCGCGCCTGGTGGAGACGGCCATTAACGACGTCGACCGCGGCAAGGTCGAGGCCGCCCTCATGATGGGAGCCTCTGACCGGCAGATCATCTGGGGCGTGCTCGTGCGCGAGGCCCTGCCGATTCTTATCCAGTCGGGCACCGTCACCATCATCACCCTGCTGGGTTACTCCGCCATGGCCGGCGCCGTCGGCGGCGGCGGTCTGGGCGATCTCGCCATCACGTACGGCCACAACAGCAACATGGTGGACGTCGTGGTCATCACCGTGGTCATCATCGCCGTCATCGTCGGCATCATCCAGCTCATCGGCGACATGCTCAGCCGGCTGGTGGACCACCGCTGAGGCGCTCACCAGCCGGGTAAGCGCGCTGCGCCGCCTGGAACCGGGCGGACGTGCCGTCGGCCCCAGCACTGTTCAAGACTTTCCCCCTCCCGTCACTGGGGCCGCCCGGCCCCGCGAAAGGAACCACCATGTCCTCCTCTATCTCCCGGCGCAGCGTCATCGCCGGTGGCCTGGCCACCGCCGCCGCCCTCACCCTGGCCGCCTGCGGCTCCAAGACCGGCATGACTGAGAAGAACGGCGTCACGACCATCTCCATCGGTGCCAGCCCTCAGCCCCACGCCGCAATCCTCAAGTGGGTCCAGGACAACCTCACTGAGGGAACCGGCATCAAGCTCGACATCGTGACCATCAACGACTATCAGACGCCGAACGCCTCCCTGAATGACGGCTCGCTGGCCGCCAACTTCTTCCAGACCCCCAACTTCCTGGAGCAGCAGAACAAGGACAAGGGCTACGACCTGGTGTCCATCGCCAACGTCCACGTCGAGCCCATGGGCATCTACACCTCCAAGGGATACAAGGACGTCAAGGAGATCCCGGAGGGCGGCACGATCATCCTCAACAATGACCCGGCCAACACTGCCCGTGGGCTCAAGCTCCTGGTCGCCGCCGGTCTGATCGAACTGAAGGAGGGAGTGGCGATCCCTAACGTCACAAGCGTGTCATCCAACCCGAAGAAGCTGAAGTTCAAGACGGTTGACGGCGCCCAGGTCCACCGGTCGATGCCGGACGGGGATGCCGCGATCATCAACGGCAACTACGCCATCGCCGCCAAGCTCAACCCCAAGAAGGACGCGCTCCTTCTTGAGAAGGGCGGCAAGGACTCGGAGTACCCCAACCAGCTCGTCGTGCGCAAGGCCGATAAGGACAACGAGCACCTCAAGAAGCTCGCCAAGCTCCTCAACGACGAAAAGCTGCGTGACTACATCAACAAGACCTGGCCCGACGGGGCCGTCATCCCGGCGTTCTGACGTCGGAAGGCTGCGGTCGTCGGACTTACGGGTCCGTGCGCGGGGCCGGTTGCGGTGGGTCGAAGGGCCGACTGCGACCGGCCCTTCGTGCTGGCGCGGGTGGGGTGCGCAGGCGGGGTATGGGTGGTTGAGTGCGCGCGGCGCGGTGAGGGCATGCGCTGCGGGCGGGTGCACTCCGCGCGGAATGTCCCCGTCCGCTGCCCGTGGGGCCGGTTGTCATCATCTGTGGACAGTTCGCGGTCTGCGGGCCCGGGAGCCGAGGCGGCCGCCTAGGTTGAACCGCGGGCGTCCGACGGCGTCCAGTGATACCGGCGGATTCGCAGGGGAGAGGACGGCGCAGGGCCATGGCAGCTCGACGTGAACGGATGCAGTCGGACCGGCCGGCTCAACCGGTGCGGGGACGCACAGCCGAAGACCTCAGGGGCCTGGGCGGCGCGACCGGGGAGGGAGGCGTCGCCGGCGCCGGGCACTCGGTGACTCCGCCGGCTGTCGAGGCACGCGATCTGCGCAAGTCCTTCCCGACCCCCAGTGGGGAACCGGTCGAGATCCTGCACGGCATCTCCTGCGCCATGATGCCAGGGCAATTGACGGCGCTGGTCGGTCCCAGCGGCTCGGGCAAGTCCACGGCGTTGCTGTGCCTGGCTGGGTTGGAGCCGGCGACGTCGGGGCGCGTCTCGCTCATGGGGCGTGACCTCGGCGGGCTCCCGGCGGCGCGGGTGTCCGAGCTCTACCGCGACCGGGTGGGCTTCGTCTTTCAGGCCTACAACCTCGTGCCCTACCTGACGGTGCGGGAGAACATCACGATCTCCGACACCCTGGCCGGCCGGCGCCCCGACTCGGCACGGGTGCGGGATGTCCTGGTCGGGCTGGGACTGGAGCCGCGCGCCAACGCGGTCGCGACCACGCTCTCAGGCGGCGAGCAGCAGCGCGTCGCCCTGGGACGGGTCCTCTACCGCCGTCCACCGGTCGTCTTCGCCGACGAACCCACCGGGGCCCTCGACACCCGCTCGGCCGCCTTCGTGCTCGCCGAGCTGCGACGCCTGGCCGACGACGGGGCCGCCGTCATCCTCGTCACGCACGACCTGGGGGCCGCGGCCCTGGCCGAGAGCGTGCTCATCATGCGCGACGGCCGTATCGTCGACCGCCGCCGCGGCGCCACCCCCGACGAGCTGCTGGCCGCCGTCAACCAGACGGGAGCTGCGGCATGACCCGCTACACGCTGCGTGCCCTGGCTACCCAGTGGCGGGCCTGGTCGGGGACGGTGGCGGTGCTGGCTCTGGCCGCGGGACTCGTCAACGTCTGCCTGGTGCACCGCATGACTGTCACCCGGCCCGACGTCGTCGCTGCGGCGCGGGCGGCGGGCGTGGACCCGGCCGAGCTCACGGTTCCGGGTGTCTCGGTCGCCTTCTATACGGCGATGGTGACGGTCCCGGTGGTGGCCGTCGTCGGGCAGTCCTGCGTGCAGGCACTGCGCACGAACTGGGCCCTGTGGCGGCTGGCCGGCGCCCGGCCCCGGCAGGTGCTCGCCGCCGTCCTCGCCACCGTGGCGGTGCTGGGCCTAGTGGCCTGTGTGCCTGGGACTCTGCTGGGGCAGGTGGCGGCCCAGCCCTTCGCTTCGGTGCTCACCCGCCTGGCAGCGGCGCGTATGGGGCGGATCGAGGTCGCCCAGACACCGACGACGCTGCTGCTCACCGTGGTGGTTGTGGTCGCCGTCGCGCTCCTGGGAGCCGTGGGCCCGGCACGCGCCGCGGTGAGAACGCCCGCCGTGGAGGCAGTTCGCGACGCCGCCCCGGGTGGGCGACGCCGCATGGGTGTGGGGCGACGAATCCTGGCCGGAGTGTGGGCGCTCGTATGCGCGGGACAGCTGCTCGTCGCCTTCCTGGCTCCGCCCGGAAGGAAGATCGATGGATGGCCGACAGGCGGTGGCCAGGCGATCCTGGCCTCCCTCCTGCTCGCGGTCCTTGTAGTGATGCTGGCACCCGTTCTCATCCCGGGGCTGCTGAGGCTGTGGTCGGCGCCGCTGGTACGGCTGGGTGGGCCGTGGCTCATTGCGCGCCGTTCGGCGCTGTGGCGCAGCGAGTCGTCGGCGAGTGCCATCGGCCTGCTGGCCCTGGCAATCTCCTTCACCGGGACACTCACGACCAGTCTCGCCACGGTGCAGGCAGTGGTGGAGGCGGCGCACCTGAATGTAGCGATCAACCAGGTGGACTCACTGGTGCTGGCGGCGATCCTTGGGGTGACGGCGCTGCTGGGGGCCGTGGCCGTCGTCGGCATGTCCTCCCGGTCCCGGCAGCGTGAGCTCGCGGTGCTGCGCTGCGCCGGGAGCACGGTGCGGGGCGTGCTCCGGCAAGTGGTCGTCGAGGCGGCACTGTACGTGGGGACGGCCCTGCTGATCTCGCTCGTGCCACTGGTGGTGACGACGGCCGGCGAGTCCCTCTTCTACGCCAGGGCGGGGATGCCGCTGGTGGTGCGCCCCGGTGTTGGGCCAGTGCTGCTGGTGGCCCTCCTGTCCTTCCTGGCCCTGACCGCGGTGCTGCTCGCTCCGATCCGGAGTGCTGCCCGGAGCCCGATCGGCGCCGTCCTGGCGGCCGAGTGAGGATGGGCCGGAGGTGGGAGGGGCAGCAGATCGCTAGGACCGAGTGGGTTGGCCGCTCGCGGCTCGCCGGCTGCGGTCCGGGTTCAGATCTCGGGGCGTAGGGTACGGTCGCGACGGAGAGGAGGGACGCTGGTGTCCGGTGAAGAGCGCGGCTCGTCGTCGGCCATGAGGGTGCGGGTCGACTGGCGGACGCTGGGTGATTGGGTGCACCAGCCGGCGCCCGCGCAGGCCGGCCCCGGCATTCTGTCCACGCTGCTCCTCATCCTGTGCGCCACTTACCAGGGCGGCATGATCGGCAGCACGGTGCTGACCGGCCGCGTCGGCGACGGCGGCCTGGTTGCAGGGATCGCTCCAACCAGAATCGGCTTCGCGATTCTCATCGTGGCGGTCATGGGGTCCACGGCGCTCCTTACTGCGCGACGCAGGTACCCGCTGGCGGTCTTCCTGATCGAGTGTGCCGTGTATGTGGTGACCTCGGCGCTGGGGCTCAACAACTTCTTTCTCTTCCCGGTGCTGGTGGCGCTGGGGAGCGCGGTGAACCGGCTCCCGCTGTGGCAGCACCTCGCAGCCATCGGTGCGGCCTGCCTCATGGCGACGGCCAGTGCGGTCCTGGTGGCCCCGCCCGGGGTCCTGATGGAGGAGTGGCTCAGCCAGGTGGTCGCGGTCCTGCTGACGGTCATCGCGGCAATGATGGCGCGCAGCGTCGCGAACTGGCGGGCGGCGCAAGCCGATGCCAAAGCCGAGCGGGAGCGCTTCCGGGCGCTGCGGGCCGAGCGCGACCGCGCGGTGAACCGGGCCGATATCGCCGCCGAGCTCCACGACTCCGTGGGGCACGGCCTGACCACGATCATCGCCCTGTCCGAGGGGCTGGCCGGTGTGGCCGACCCGGAGATCAATGAGGCGCTCGGCGGCATCAACGAGGTGGCGCGGGAGTGCCTGGAGCAGACTCGCCGGGCGGTGAGGGCCCTGGCCGACGCCGAGGGTGAGCCGGCGGACTCACCGGACCGGGACGGTGCCGGGCACCGGCCCTGGGATGAGATCAGGAGCGTCGTCGGCCGGGTGAGGTCACTGGGCGTCACGGTCGTTTTCACCGAGACCGGGCAGCGGGCCGACGACGACGCCCAGGCCGACCTGTGCTTCGCGCTCACCCGGGAGGCGCTCACCAACGCGGTGCGGCACGCGCCCGCGCTGTCGCAGGTGCAGGTGTCCTGGGACCACGGCGAGTCGGCTGTCACGGTGACGGTTCGCAACGACGGCGCCTCGGGTGACAGTGGCGGGGAAGATGACGGCTGCCGTGGTGGGTCTGCGGAGGGGACCGGCCTGCCGCGGCTGCGGGACCGGGTTGAGGTGGCGGGAGGATCGCTGGACTGGGGGCCCGAGTCCGACGGCGGCTGGCTGGTGACGGCAACGGTGCCGAGAACTCGCGGTGAGGGCTGAGGCATGGGCGTGGAATCGGAGGGGTTGAGGCCGACGCTGGTCATGATCGTGGACGACCAGCGCTACGCGCGCCTGGGGCTGGCGCTCATGATCCGCAAGGCGCCGGACCTTCACGTAGTGGCGGAGGCCGGTGACGGGCAGGAGGCGCTGGAGGTTCTGGAGGGGCTGAACCGATCAACGGGGCTGCCCGACGTCGTGCTCATGGATGTGCGCATGCCGAGCATGGATGGGATCAGCGCGACCCGGGTGATGGCGCGGCGGTTCCCGACGGTGAAGGTCCTGGTGCTGACCACCTACGACGAGGACGACTACGCCTTCGGGGCGTTGGAGGTGGGGGCCTCGGGGTTCCTGCTCAAGGATGTGCGGGCGGCGCAGCTGGCTCAGGCGGTGCGGGCGGTGGCGCAGGGTGACGCCGTGCTCACGCCGCGCGTCACCAAGGAGCTTATTGCGCGTGGGGTCCCGCGGGCACTGTCCGGGGCGCAGCGCGAGGGGCTGCGGGAGAGGTTCGGGGCGCTGACGCCCAGGGAGCTCGACGTGGCCCGGCTCATTGCCGAGGGGATGTCGAACGAGGAGATCGCCGAGCGGCTCGTGCTGCAGCCCGCCTCCGTGCGCCGCAACGTCAGCCGCATCCTGGCCAAGCTCCACCTGCGCGACCGCGTCCAAATCGCCGTCGCCTGGTACAAGAGCGGTGGTTGAGATCTGTGTTGTCGGCTGGCGTCTGGGATGCGGTCGCCTCAGGCTGCCGCGGAAGCGCGCGATCTGCGTAAGTCCTTCCCGGCCCCCAGCGTGGAACTGCCGGGAGTCCGGCTGGAAGACGTAGGACGCGAGCGGTCCCCATCCACATAAAAGACCCATGAGTGACAAACCAGATCTATCTCTGGTACATCTAGGGGGTGTCCAAGGCTCCGGGATCCTCTGCGGAAATCGCTCCACTTCCTACAGTGGAAGGAGGATTTCAGACCGTTCTGGCCGACCCTCCGTGGCGGTTCACTAATCGAACTGGCAAGGTCGCTCCCGAGCACCGTCGTCTGGGCAGGTACGGGACGATGTCTCTTGAGGAGATCAAGGATCTTCCGGTCAGTGACGTGACCGCAGTGAACGCCCACCTGTACCTGTGGGTACCCAACGCCTTGCTTCCGGAAGGCCTGGAGGTGATGCAGGCGTGGGGGTTCCGCTACGTCTCGAATATCATCTGGGCCAAGCGGCGCAAAGACGGCGGGCCGGACGGCCGCGGCGTCGGCTTCTACTTCCGCAATGTCACGGAGCCGATCCTGTTCGGGGTCAAAGGATCCATGAGAACGCTGGCGCCGGGGCGCTCGACGGTCAATATGATCGAGACGCGCAAGCGTGAGCACAGCCGCAAGCCCGACGAGCAGTATGACCTCATCGAGTCGTGCTCGCCGGGTCCGTACCTGGAGATGTTCGCCCGCTACGCGCGACCGGGGTGGTCCGTGTGGGGCAATGAGTCGGATGAAGAGATCACGCCGCGGGGTAAGGCTCAGCGTGGGTACGCCGGCGGCGACATCGACTCCCCGCCGCACCTGGAAACCAATGAGCAGATGAGCGACTGGCTCTTAGAGCGCGTCGCCCGGATCCTGGCCGATGAGTATGCGAAGGGGGCGTCAGTTCAGCAGATCTCGACTCAATCGGGCTACTCCACCACGCGGGTACACAGCCTCCTGGCCAAGGCCGGCGTGGAGCTGCGAGAGCGAGAGTGAGGGCGTTCAACGCCGTCGAGAACAGGAATCCAGTCCCCTGCGCGTGAGGCGTCCCAGGCTGGAGCAGATCGCGCCCGGCCACGCGGAACGTGCCTGAAAGCGCCGTATCAGTGCCGCTGCGGCGCTGCCCTAGGAGGCAGGCTTGAAACCAATGACCTTGCCGTCAAGCTTGTTGTAGCCGATGATGAGGTCGGGTTTGGCGATGATGAGCGTATCGTCATTCTCCAAGTCGATTCCGCTGAACTTAATTTCCTTCCCTGTCTTGACGTTGATGAGCGCAGTTATTGTATTGGCGTCCCCACGATTCATCACCATCAACTTGACGACGCGGCCATCCTCAGAGCTCTTCGCCACAGACGGGCATCCGGAGAAAATGCTGTTCGTGTCCGCCTCGGGAACGCTGATGGAGCTGCCTTGCTTGGGCTTGACCCGAGTGATGCAGCCGTCGCTGTTGGATTTTGCGGTGAGACTGGCGTCGCTGAAGTCCTGGTCCTTGAAGTAGGTGCGATGCTCCTCGGCCGTGGGGAGTTTCTTGTCTTCCTCGACAACGCTCTCGCGTGCAGGCAGAGTCTCTCGATAGCTGCCCTGTTTCTTCCCCTTGAAATCATAAACCGTCACTTTGTACTCCCTGTCGGCTGATGAACTCGAATCGGACTCAGAGTCGTGCTCCAGCTCCAGGGTTCCCCAACCGTCCTGGAAGTACCAAGTGACAAGGTCCGAATCGGCCTTCGATCCTCCTCCGAGGAACAGCGTCTCACCGTTATCGATGTTGATGACGACGTTGAACAGCGCAAGGTAGCGCTGCTCGTCCTTGACCAGGAAAGTCGCATTGAACATGTCCAGTGATTCGAAGGGGCTTCCCGATCCGGGGATCTTGCGCGACCATTTCTGTTTTTTATCCGCTCCCCAGGCGGTGCACTTATCGCTTTCTTTGCAGGAAATAGCGATGTCGCCGACGATTACTACGGGATTGCTTTCCCCCCAGGGCGCCTTTGAGGTTTTCCCGGTTTTCAGGTCAATGAGGGTGGACTTGTGAACCAGCGTGTTGTCCCCCCATTTCAGAAGAACGGAGGCAATATCATATGATGAACTGAAGTCCCCGTCATCAATAGTGGTTTTCCATACTTCCTTCATGTTGTCGCCCAGTGGGCTGTAAGCGGTCAGGGTGTCAGACCCCTTGTCGACTATCACCAGATGATCGCCGAATACGTAAGGATCCTCATAAGAATCGACGTCGATGCTCCAGGCCTTGTCCGCACCGTTCGCCCAGGCGCCCGACGGAGTCACGTACGTTGAACCCAAGTAGGCCTCGCTGCGCCCCAGGAAGTACCAGGCGGCCGCCCCTCCAGCGCCCAGAACGAGAATGATCGGCAGAACGACAGCGACCACTTTGAGCAGGCGGCGCTTCTTTGGAGCCTGTGCCGACGGCGGCGCATACATCGGTGTTCCATAGGCCGGCGCGACCGGCTGACCCGGACCGTATGCCTGCCTCGAGTCATCAGCCTGGCCCTGGCCCACTCCGTATTCCGACGGCACCCGGCTCGGCACCCCGGGCGGCATCGCGGTCTGCTGGTCCAGGGGCTGAGCCGCTGCCTGCATCGAGGGCGCCGAATACCCCTGGCCGGCTGGCGGCGGCGCGACGGGCTGCGACGCCGCAAAAGCCTGCGCCGCCTGAGCGGCCTGCTGGGGCGGACCCTGCGGGGACTGAGGCGCCGCGGCTCCATACCCTTGAGGGGAGGGCCCCTGAAGCGAGCCTCCCTGTGGTAGCGCTCCGGGCGCCCCCGACTGGTGAGCGCCATACTCCTGAGGAATCTGCGCGTACCCGGAACTGGCGGGAACCGGCTGCGGGGGCGGCGCCCCCATTGCCCCAGCAACCGTCCCCACCGCCATCGTCGGCGCCATCGGGCTGATTTCACCCGGGACGGGAGACTGCGCCGGCTGAGCTGACTGAGCGCCACGACCGGCCTGGCGCGCCAGCACCTCCTGGACGACGGCGTCGTCGGACTGCTCCAGTATCTTGCGGGCCCGAGGTGGGATCGACGGGTTGGTCGCCAGGATCGAGTGCAGGTCGGGACGGGTCTCGGCGATCCGTTCGAGGTCCTGCGGTGAGGCGAACCTGCTGAGCGCCGTCGTTGCGTCGTAGTCGCTGGAAGAAGGTGAGTGCCCCGTCGTCATGTCTCCCGAGCCTAACGAAATCTATGGCTCGAGGTCACAGAATGGGAACATTAACCTTCGAGCGCGCCGTTGAAATGACGCGGCCGGGCGAGAGCCGGTGAGTCAGTCGACGATGCCGTAAAGGCGGTCACCGGCGTCGCCGAGACCGGGCACGATGTAGGCGTGCTCGTTGAGGCGCTCATCCACCCCGGCGGTCACCACCGTGACATTCGCGCGCCCGCCGACCGCCTCCTCCAGCGTCTTGACCCCCTCGGGCGCGGCGATGAGGCACAGCGCGGTGACGTCGCGCGCCCCGCGCTCCAGCAGGTAGTCGATGGCGGCCACGAGGGTGTGACCGGTGGCGAGCATGGGGTCGACGACGAAGCACTGGCGGCCCGAGAGGTCCTCGGGCAGGCGGTTGGCGTAGGTCTCCACCTCCAGGGTGTCCTCGTCACGCTTCATCCCCAGGAAGCCGACCTCCGCCGTGGGCAGCAGGCGGGTCATGCCCTCGAGCATTCCCAGGCCCGCGCGCAGGATCGGCACCACGATCGGGTGCGGGTCGGCCAGGCGGCGGCAGTGGGCCAGCGCCACGGGGGTGCGGATCTCCACCTCCTCGGTGCGCACCTCGCGGGTGGCCTCGTAGGCGAGCAGGGTGACGAGCTCATCCACCAGCTGGCGGAAGACCGCCGACGGTGTCTTCTCATCACGCAGGACGGAGAGCTTGTGGTCGATGAGGGGGTGGTCGGCAACGTGGAGGCGCATGGGGACAGCCTAATGCCGCAGCACGGTCCGCACCGTCACCACGCGTGCCGGCCTCCTGCGCGCTCACGGCCGGGTTATGTCGCTTTGACGGCCTGGACGCGTCGCCGATGTCGGAGTCGCCGCCGGAGTCTCTGGTGAGATCCCGCGATGGTGACCGTGTTGTGTCCAAATCGGTGACAAAGGAGCCTTCGCGTTCTTCATGCCTGTAACAGAACCGCGGAATCATGCGGTTTCGTTTCGCCTGTTTCATTCCGTTCGAGCCCTTTGTCACAGATTTGGACATCGGGCCGCCATCGGGGCCGTTTCGGCCACCGCACGCGGCCGCTTCCCGATGCACACTCTGACCAAACCAGTCTCAGGTACCAAACGTCCTCTCCCGAGTGGTGCATCCTCCAGCAGTGGGGTGCGCGGCCGGGTTCGGACTCGGGAGCGTGGGCAGGTCCAGATTCAGGCGTGCGACCAAGCCAGGACGGCCCGCACGCGCCGGTTGGGCCGGGCGCGAACGGGGCTGACGTCGCGCCCGCCTGCGGGGCTAGGTTGCCGTCACCGACCGCATCGAAGGAGAACTCATGGCCAACGGCTCCGCCCTCACCATCACTCTCAACAATGGCGTCGACATCCCGCAGATCGGCTACGGCGTCTTCCTGACCCCGCCGGAGGAGACCGAGCGGGCCGTGCTCGAGGCCTTCGAGGTCGGCTACCGCCACGTCGACACCGCCCAGGCCTACCGCAACGAGGCGGGCGTGGGCGCGGCCGTCGCCAACTGTGGACTGCCCCGCGAGGACATCTTCCTGACCACCAAGGTCTGGATCTCCAACGCCGGGGAGGAGCGCGCCGCCCGCTCCATCGACGGCTCCCTGCGCCGCCTGGGCACCGACTACGTCGACCTGCTGCTCGTCCACCAGCCCTTCGGCGACTACTACGGCACCTACCGCGCCATGGAGAAGGCCCTGGCCGCCGGCAAGGTCCGCGCCATCGGCGTCTCCAACTTCTTCCCCGACCGGTTCGTGGACCTGGCGCAGCACGTCGAGGTGCCGCCGGCGGTCAACCAGATGGAGACCCACGTCTTCAACCAGCAGGCCGACAACCGCGCCTGGTACGCCAAGTACGACACCGCCCTGGAGTCCTGGGGCCCGCTGGCCCAGGGCCGCAACAACATTTTCACCCACCCGGTGCTCACCGCCGTCGGCGAGAAGTACGGCAAGACCGCCGCCCAGGTGGCCCTGCGCTACCTCATCCAGTTCGACATCATCGTCATCCCCAAGACGGTCCACCGTGAGCGCATGGTCACCAACCTTGACGTCACCGACTTCCAGCTCGACGACGCCGACATGCGGGCCATCGCCGCCCTCGACGAGGGGCAGGGCGTCGTCAACCACTATGACCCCGCCTTCCAGGAGCGCCTCGCCTCCTACACGGTCGAGGCGGACTGACCCCGGGCCGCCCACGGCTGCATCCGGCTACCGGCGGCCGCATCCGGCGGGGACATTCGACGCGGTCGGGTGCGGTCCGCTCCGGGCGGGGGCGTTGACTCCGTCGGGGACAGGAATCCCGTCCCCGCACGCGCAGGATGCCCCCGTCCGGAAGAAAAAGTCCCCGGCCGCGCGCAGTGTCCCCGTCAGCGTTTGGGGGCGGGCTGGTCGACGGCGGGGAGGAGGTGGTGAGGAGGCAGCGGGCCGGGGCAGACCCGACGGCGGGCGCGGGAGCGCGCCTCAGAGCCGTCGGGAGAACCGGGACTCGCTCTTCTCGGAGGTGCCCACGTACTCCAGCCAGCGCTCGTAGTGGTCCAGGACGTCGTGGGCCACCTGGTCGGAGTTCCAGTCGACGACGTCGTAGCCCTGGCCGCCGCTGTGCGGGCGCACCTCGAGGCGCACCGTGAGGTCGTCGGCCTCGTGGACGGCGAAGCCGTAGGCGGGCACCGGCGTGACCACCATGCGCACCACGTAGCGGAAGGAGTCGATGGAGCTGGACTGCTCCTCACCGCTGTCGGTGGCCGGGTGGGAGGAGACCACCAGGCTGGCGCGCCCCAGGAAGGTGCGCTCGTCGTCGGGGTCCTGGGCCTCGGGGCCCTCGACGAAGACCTCGGCGGAGACGTTCTCCTTGCGCAGCTCGGTGGCCACCGCCTCCAGGGCCGGCACGATGCGCCGCTCCATGGCGTTGCCGGCCTCGTCGGGGGACACCGAGTTGAGGGTGTGCGCCAGGCGCTCGCGCCAGGGCGTCTGCTCCAGCCCCGCGGCCGAGCCGTTGAAGCCCAGGGCCTGGTTGCGGTCGGCTTGAGTCAGGGCCTGGTTGTAGGTGTCCTCGGTGCTCAGGGAGCGCCACAGGGTGTACATGATGAGGATAAGGACCCCGGAGAAGGGCAGCGCCATGACGATGGTGGCCTGCTGCAGGATGGGGATGCCGCCGGCCACGAGCATCGCGATGGTGAGGATCCCGGTCAGGGCGGCCCAGAAGATCCGCAGCCAGGGGGCGGCGTCCTGGCGCGCCGAGCGGATGCGGCTGGAGAGGTTGGCCATGACCAGGGCGCCGGAGTCGGCGCTGGTGACATAGAAGAGGATCCCGATGAACAGGGCCAGGGCGATGAGGATCTTCTGGCCCGGCAGGTGCTCCAGGATCCAGTACAGCCCCTGCTCGGGCCGCTCCAGGGTGATGTCCCGGAACTCGCCGTTGCCGCGGATGACCAGGTCCAGGGCGTGGTTGCCGAAGATCGCCACCCACATGAGGATGTAGCAGAAGGGCAGCAGGAGGCTGCCGAGCACGAACTGGCGGATGGTGCGGCCGCGTGAGATACGGGCCAGGAACATGCCCACGAAGGCCGCCCAGGCGATCCACCACGCCCAGAAGAACAGGGTCCAGGCATTGAGCCACTCATCGGGCCGGTTGTAGGCGTAGGTCTCCAGCGTCAGCTGCGGGAAGCGGGTGAAGAAGTCGCCGATGGAGCCGATGAGGGCGTCGATGAGGAAGGCGGCGTCACCGGTGACGAGCACCCACAGGGCCAGGCCGATGGCCAGCAGCACGTTGATGGTGGACAGGACGCGCACGCCCCGGTCGACGCCGGAGACAGCCGAGACGGTGGCCATGACGACGGCAAGGGTGGTCAGCCCGATCTGGGTGGGGAAGCCCTGCGGCAGCCCGAACAGGATGTTGAGGGCCACGTTCAGCTGGACGACGCCGACCCCCAGCGAGGCGGCGATGCCGAAGACCCCACCGACCAGGGCCGCGGCGTCGACGATGTCGCCGATGACGCCCTCGGTGTGCCGCCCCAGCAGCGGGCGCAGGGTGGAGCGCAGCGTGAGGGTGTCGCGGCGTCGGTAGGCGAAGTAGGCCATTGCCAGGCCCACGAGGGCGTACAGGCCCCAGCCGGAGATGCCGTAGTGGAACAGGGACAGGACGATGGCCTCGCGGGCGCGGGTGGCCGGGGGGATGGCCTGGGCGTCGCCGGTGGGCGGGTGCACGTACTGGTCGACCGGCTCGGCGACGGCGAAGAACAGGATCTCGGTGCCGATGCCGGCGGCGAAGAGCATGGCCGTCCAGGCGAAGGTGGAGAAGTCCGGCGTCGAGTTGTCCGGGCCCAGGCGGATGCGCCCGAAGCGGGAGAAGGCCAGGCCCAGGATGAAGACGAGCGCGGCCGTGATGAGCAGGATGTAGAAGGAGCCGAACCACCGGCTCGTCCAGGTCACGGCCGCCCCGAAGGCGCTCTTGACGAGGTCGGGTGCGATGAGCGCGGCCAGGGCGACGATCGCGATGATGGTGGCCGACACGAAGAACACCACCGGGTTGAGGGGCTCCTTGCCCGGCAGCTTGCCGAGCAGGGCGCCGGGGAAGGAGTCGCCGGAGAGCCGCAGCACTGAGAAGCGGTCCGACGACGGGGCCGGCCGGGAGGCGTCTTGAGTGGAAGCGCCTGGCGCGGGCTCGCTCTCATCGCTCGATTCGGGGGACCGGCTCACCGACCTGCTCCGTTCTTCATGGGGTCTTCGCGGGGGCTTCTTGGGGACGCGGGGCTTGGGGCGCGGCGCCGGGGCCGGTGGGGCGGGGCGGCTGTCCGAGCCCGGGCATGTTGTGGGGAGCCTATAACGAGATGATGTCTTCGTGAGCCCCCATGCGGCGCGCGGACGACGGCGCCGGAGGGCGACAACGCCGGGGCCGTCGGGATGACTTCCGGGTGCGTGAGGTCCCGTCGCATCCGGGGAACTGAGGCGGCGCGGATCAAGCCGAGGTGGACGAGGCGGAAGTCGGGGTTGCCTCGGACCACTGTCCTGGTCTGTCATCCTTGAGGTCGTGATGCCTCCTCCTTCTGCGCAGCCATCGAGCCCGCCGGTCCCGGGCTCCGACGCCGCCATGGTGCGCGCCCTGGAGCTGGCCCGGGCGGCGGGCGCGGCGGGGGAGGTGCCGGTGGGCGCCGTCGTGCTCTCGCCTGAAGGAACGGTCCTGGCCGAGACTGCCAACGCCCGCGAGGCCGAGCACGACCCGACGGCGCACGCAGAGATCCGCGCCCTGCGCGCCGCCGGCGCCACCCTGGGTGACTCCCATCTGGACGGCTGCACCCTCGTGGTCACCCTCGAGCCGTGCACCATGTGTGCCGGCGCCATCGTCCTGGCCCGGGTGGCCCGACTCGTCCTGGGGGCCTGGGAGCCGCGGACCGGGGCCTGCGGCTCAGTGCGCGACGTCGTGCGCGACGCCCGCGCCAACCACCAGGTCGAGGTGCGCGCCGGCCTGCGAGCCCAGGAGTCCCAGGACCTCCTGACCGCCTTCTTCGCCGACCGCCGCTGACGGGGCCCGCCGGCCGGGCCTGCCGGGGCCGCCGGGGCCGGTGGGTCGCCGGGCCTGCCGGGCACGATGTCGGTCGTGACTGATACCGCAGGACGTCGCGTTGGGGAGCGGGGCAACGTCCGTGTAACCTCGTGGTCGAGGTAGCGTGTCCGAGCGGCCGAAGGTGCAGATCTCGAAAGTCTGTGTGGTTCATAGCCACCCTGGGTTCGAATCCCAGCGCTACCGCCACCACGGCGAGGGCCCGTCGAGCAGCCAGGAGCTGCGCGGCGGGTCCTTCGCGTTCCCTGTTTCGGTTCCCCGCTTCGAGGCCGCCCGTGTCGATGGCCGGCGGCTGCTCGACGTCGTGAGACGCCCGTACTGCACGAGGGTCGGGGGCCACTGGGGGAGGGGCGGGTGTACTCCACGTAGGTGGGGCTCTCGTGCAGTACGCACAACCCTCGGCCAGTAGATCCCCACCCTCGTGGAGTAGCCGCCGCATGAGGCCCGCTGGGGCCTGCGCTCCGACGAGGGCCCTGCGCCCCGACCCGGCCGCGGGAGCGCTGTTGGTCCCTCATATATTCGACGTCGGGCCGTACTCTTGGCCCATGAGTCGCCGTCCCCACGAATCCCGAACCCTGTCTCGTTCCCACACGCAGGTCCGCCCGCACCCCCACGCCTCCGAGATCGCGCCCCGCGCGGCCGCCGAGCTCTACTCACTCCTGTGCGACGCCATGGTTGCCGCTGACACCAAGGCAATCGACGCCCTGCTCACCGACTACTGCGTCCTGACCCACATGACCGGCTACCCCCAGCCCAAGGTCGAGTGGCTCGGCGACATCGCCAACGGCGCCATGCGCTACCACTCCCACGAGGTGGTCTCCGTCCAGCTCGACACCATCGCCGGCTTCCCGGTGGTGCGCGGCCGCACCCGCACCACGGCCACCCTGTGGGGCGGGCGCGGCACCTGGAACCTCCAGATCGTCGGATACGTCGTGCCCGACGCCGACCCCGACACTGAGCGCAACCCCACCGGCTTCCGCTTCAGCCGCCTGGACGCCTCCACCTGGTGAGGCCCCGTCCGACCGGTTGCCCTCCGCGCCGGTAAGCCGGCCGGGAGTGGTCCGGGGGCAGTTCGTGAGCAGGCTGGGTCGGGGCCCTTCTGCGGGCCCCGGCGGTGCCAGCGGCGCTGACAAGGTCGGTAGCCCCGATCCGCCTCAGTACTCGTCTTCTGCCGAGGCACGTGCCGCCCGCCGTCGCTGGACGGTCCCGGGTGAGCCTCGTTCCCGCCTACCGACGCCGCCTGGTCCCCCTCGTGGCGGGCGCGTTCCACGGGTCCTCCGGCCAGGCGTGCTTGGGGTAACGGCCCCGCATCTCGGCGCGCACCTGCGGGTAGCCCTGCTCCCAGAAGGAGGCCAGGTCGTCGGTGACCGCCACCGGACGGCGCGCCGGAGAGAGCAGGTGCAGTAGCACCGCCACCCGGCCCTCCACGATCCGCGGCGTGGCCGCCCAGCCGAAGCACTCCTGGACCCGCACCGCCAGCACCGGCCGACCCACCCGCCCGGCCTCGGCCGGGTCCACCGGGCCCGCGCCGCCGACCGCCGCCGTGTAGTCCACCGGCACCTGTGAACCGGAGGGAACCTCCAGGCGCTCGGGCACCAGCTCGTCCAGGCGCGCCGCCTGCGGCCACGGCAGCAGCGCCCGCAGCGAGTGGGCCACGTCCAGCCGCTCCAGGTTGAAACGCCGGCCGCTCGAGCCTGACGACGCCGACTCACCCGACCTCCCCGGTCCGCCTGACCCTCCGGCCTGCCCGGCCAGGCTCGCCACCGCCGGTGCCAGCCACTCCTCGGCCCGCTCCGCCAGGGCCGCATCGCTCATATCCGGCCAGGGCTCACCCAGGTGCTCGTGCAGCAGGGCCAGACGGGCGCGCAGGCCGAGCGCCTCCTCATCCCACGGCAGCACCGCCAGGCCGGCATCGGCCCCCTCGGCGCGCACCCGC
>NZ_JASPFC010000042.1:0-20872 GCF_031296635.1 Actinomyces acetigenes | reverse complement strand
GACTACCGACGCCCCCTGAACACATTCCCACAAACCATCACAGCCACCCTCATGCTCTACACCTACACCACCACCCCCTGAATAACCTTCAATACCGGCGACCGCCAGATTCACCGCGACTGCAACGAGAACCATCCCCACCGCCCACAACAGGGCTCGACGATCTAAACGCAAATTCAGACTGACGCAGCGGCCACGATCAAGAGTACGACGCAGCACATAGCACAGTATGAGAGCCAGAATCGTTGCTGTCCCATAGAGCAACAGAACGAGGGCAGCCATGACTGCGTCGTCGACATTACTCTGGGGATGCGAGTGCACGATGCCAAAGGACCGGACGGCAGGAATCTGGATCAGTAAAGGCGGCGTGAGCGCGCAGGCGAACATCATCGCAAACGCAATCACGATGCGCACAACCTTACCGCCCGCACTCAGGTGACGCTCTTGATCCGATCGATACCCACTGAGATCCGAGGACTCGAGAGACGAGAGTGTTGATGAGACTTCCACCGACCGAGGTTTTCCATGTGATGTACTCATGAAATTCACGGTACGCTCACCATTTTGCGGCCTCAATCGCACCCCGGAGGAATCAGGGGCAGGTGGAAAAGAAACCAGGGATCCCTCCGGGGGATCCCTGACTCCGATGATGCTTCTGATGAAGCGAGCCGATCAGTCCTCGGCCGTTTCCTGCTGCTTGCGCCAGCGGATGCCGGCGTCGATGAAGCCATCGATGTCGCCGTCGAATACCGAGTCGGGGTTGCCGACCTCGAAGTTGGTCCGCAGGTCCTTGACCATCTGATAGGGGTTGAGGACGTAGGAGCGCATCTGATCCCCCCAGGAGGCCTTGATGTCCCCGGCGAGCTCCTTCTTCTTGGCGTCCTCCTCCTGCTGCTTGAGCAGGAGCAGGCGCGACTGGAGGACACGCATGGCGGCGGCGCGGTTCTGGATCTGGGACTTCTCGTCCTGCATGGAGACCACCAGGCCCGTGGGCAGGTGGGTGATGCGCACGGCGGAGTCAGTAGTGTTGACGCTCTGCCCGCCAGGGCCCGAGGAACGGAAGACGTCGATGCGGATGTCGGTCTCGGGGATGTCGATGTGGTCGGTGGACTCGATGAGCGGGATGACCTCGACGGCGGCGAAGGAGGTCTGGCGGCGCCCCTGGTTGTCGAAGGGGCTGATGCGCACCAGGCGGTGCGTACCGCCCTCGACGCTCAGGGTGCCGTAGGCGTAGGGGGCGTGGACCTCGAAGGTGACCGACTTCAGACCCGCCTCCTCGGCGTAGGAGGTGTTGAGGACCTTGACGGGGTAGTCGTGCCGCTCGGCCCAGCGGGTGTACATGCGCAGGAGCATCTCGGCGAAGTCGGCGGCGTCCACGCCGCCGGCACCCGAGCGGATGGTGACGACGGCGTCGCGCGGATCGTACTCGCCGCTGAGCAGCGTGCGAATCTCCAGGTCGGAAAGGTCCTTGCTGATGGCCGCCAGGTCCGTCTCGGCCTCGGCGAGGATCTCGGCGGCGTCCTCGCCCTCCTCCTCGCCGGCGAGCTCGACCATCGCCTCGAGGTCCTCAATGCGCTCCCCCAGGCTCTCGACCCGCTTGAGGTCGGCCTGGGCGTGGGACAGTGCGGAGGTGACCACCTGGGCGGAGTCGGGGTCATCCCACAGGTCGGGTGCGGAGGCCTGCTCGGAGAGCTCGGCGATCCGGGCGCGCAGGGCCTCGGGGTCGGTCACCGCGGCGATGGAGGCGTAGGTGTGTCGGAGTCGTTCGATCTCAGCGGAGAAGTCAGTGGCCACGGAGGGGAGTCTACGGCAGAACGCACCGAGGGCGCCGTCGGGGTGGACTCAGCTCGCTCGACGGCTCGGTCACGCCCACCGTTGTCCCTCATCTGCCACTCACCCCAACTCAATGCCCTGGGCCTGGGAGAGCAGCGCCTCGAGCACCGCACGTGTCGCCGGGCCCGGCTCGGTGCGGGTCGATCGGTGACGCACCACCAGCTGGCGCACGCCCAGCCCGGGCAGACGCACCACGCTGAGCTCATCGGGGACGAGCCCGGAGTAGACGGCCAGCTCGGGCAGGAGCGCGCAGCCCAGGCCCTGGCTGACCATGGCCAGCACGACGTCGTAGTCGTAGGCGACGTGCCGCATCGTCAAGGGCACCCCCAGCTGGCGCTCCAGACGGTCCAGGGCAAAGGCGCCGGCGGTGCCCGGGGCTAGATCGATCCAGGTGGCGCGCGCCAGATCCGCCAGGGTCGATGGGGTCGCCTGCTCGGCCGGCACGACGACGAGCCAGGACTCGTCCAGCAGCGGGATGTCGGCCATGCCCCGAGGCGCCGCGGGCAGCGTGTGCTCGTCACGCTCGATGAGGACCAGGTCGAGCTCGCCCCGACGCAGCCGGGACAGGGCACTGCGCTCCTCGACCTCCTCGACGATCACCTCCAGCTCCGGGCTGGTGGTCGCCAGAGAGCTCAAGAGAGGCAGCAGGAGCGCCCGAACGGCAGAGGCGAAGCTCCCGACTCGCACCACGCCGGAGGGGACGGAGTCATCCAGGCCCGCCAGCTCACGGCGCACGGTGGTCAGCTCGTCCTCAATGCGCTCGGCCGCATCCGCCAGCACCTTCCCGGCCGCCGTGAGCACGGCTCCGGTAGGTGTGCGATCCAGGACCCGGACGCCGCACTCGCGCTCCAGGAGGCGAATCTGCTGGGAGACGGCCGACGGCGTGATACGAAGAAAATCTGCCGCTGCGACAACTCCTCCGGCCCGGTGGACGGCCAAAAGAACCGAAAGCCTCTGAGGCAACACCCGCATGAAGTAAATCTACATCCCTCATGCAGATAGATGCGATTGACCTTCATCCGGGGGTGTCGAAGAATCATCCCCGTGAACGACGTGCTCTCCTCCCTCATCTCTCTCGGCGGCTGGATCGGTGCCGCTGAGCTCCTCGTGGCCTACTTCTTGGTCTCCAAGGGCACGATCGCCGGCGATTCGCTCAAGTATCAGGCCCTCAACATCACCGGCTCCGTACTGCTGACCATCAACTGCGCGAGCTCCGGGGCCTGGCCCAGCGTCATCGCCAACGCCTTCTACCTCCTGGTGGGCCTCAACATCCTGTTCACGGTGAAGCGGGCCTACATCGCCCAGCTCTCGCGCCGCCAGAAGGAGGAGCTGCGGTCCCGGATGCACCTGCACCGGCGCCCCTCCCCCGTGGCCTCGGCGAGCTTCATCGAGCAGGCCTGAGCGACGGGCCGCCTCCTGCCACACGCAACCTTCCACCCACCCGTTTTCGACGCAGTGAGTCCTGTCGGCTCACTGCGTCGTCGTCATTCGGGCCGAGCCGGTGGCGGTGATGGTGAAGCCCTCGGCCGGAAGGAGCCCCCAGGGCAGGAAAGGCGGACGAGATCGGGCCTGCAGCCTCACCTCGGCCGTCTGGCTGTCGGCGGCACGGGCGCTGACGATCGTGATCCCCTCCAGCCTGGCCGCTGCTGGCTGGGCGGACAGGTCCTCGACCGCCTTGCTCCTGACCCCTGCGTCAGTCAGGGACCCTGGTGCGGCGTCCGTGGCGCCACCCCCGTAGTAGGGGTGCGCCTCCACGCTGTCTGCTCCCGCGGCCGCGGCGGAGTCCGCCAGTGACGTGAGGGTCTTGAGGTCGAGGTAGACGGCGGTGGCCGAGGCCGCGACGAACAGCAGCGCAAGGACGACGCAGATGAGCCCGACACCCAGGAGAAGCGTCTGCCCATCCTCCTCACGGTGCAGCCGATCCGCCAGGGCACGGACCCGCCGTTGGACGGCCCCGGGGCCGGGCGGCCTGTTCACTGCTCCGCCTTGCCCGGCAGGGTGATGGAGCGCTCAGTGTCCACCACGACGACATCCCGGCCGATCCCCAGTGAGGCGAAGCCCGGCAGGTCCACACCGACCGAGACTTCGACCATCGCCGCCTGGCCCCGGGCGCAGCCGTGAGCGCAGGTGACCGACAGGGAGCCGGAGGGGTCGGCGTCAATGCCCTGATCGGACAGGGACAGCTGCATCGCCAGCTGCGCGTTATCCATCGCTAAGGGCGAGTCGTCGACCTCCAGCACCCGGCTGGCGGCGTCGGCCGCCGAGGCGACGGCGAAGGTCGTGGCCTGGAGCTGGGCGAGCGTCACCACCAGGTAGAGCACGGGCACCACCAGGACGGCGCTCCACCCGATGAACTCGACGATCGCATTGCCCTCCTCATGGCTCATGAGCCGCCGGACACTTCGACCGCCCGCCCTGAGAGCCTCTCGGAACCGGCCGACAGCCCGTCCGGTGATGAGGGCGCGGGCCGGGACCGCCCTCGGCGAGCGCGACACGGCACGACGCCCGCGACGCCTCGAGCCGACCATGGACACCACCCGGGCTCACCTCTCCTGGGTCAGGGAGGACTCATCGATGGCGTGCCCGGTGACCCGTAGTGTCCCTCCGGGGCCGAGAAGCCCCAGGACCGGGAAGGGCGCTGTCACCGTCACCTCAACGATCCTCAGGTCGCCGGAGGACACCCGCGAGACGGTGACGGTGTCCACGTAGCCGCGCCTGAGGGCGGCGTCGGTGAGGACCTGCACCCGTTGGCGCGCCTCGGCCTCCGTGCCCCCGACCAGTGCGGCTCGACGAGCGCCGTCGCCCGCGGCGTCGGTGAGGACGTTACGGGCGTAGACCCCCAGGGCAACCTGGAGGAGTGCCACGAACACGATGATGACGAGCGCACCGACCATGACGAAGTCGACGACGGCCGAGCCCGACTCGTTGTGCTCGCGCGGGCGGAGGCGAGCCGGCCGGGGCGGGACGCGACCGGCCCGTTGGAGCACCCCGAGGAGGGGCACTCGTTCAGATCGCACTGGTCACCTTCGCGATGGCGTTGAGGAAGACCTCGGTCAGCGTGCTGCCGGCCACCGTCCACAGAGCCACGACGAGCCCCGCGGTCATGAGGGTCACCAGGACCCAGCCGGGGACGTCGCCGCGCTCATCGCGCAGATCGATCCGGGTCGCACCGGTGGCACGCCACGACCGGGAACCTGGCTGAGGGCGGCGGAATGTGGGAGGGATGAGGCGCTTCATGACTGCTCCTTGCTGTCGGTCGGGAATCTGGGTGAAAGGACGATGGATGGTCGGGGTCCACGGGCGCAGGAGGGTGACGAATACGCTTCACACCCCCAGCCTCAGGACGAACAGTCCCGGGAAGAGGGCGAAGACGACGGTGATGGGCAGGACCAGGAAGACCACGGGAACCATCTGGGCGATCTCCCGTCTGCCGCCCTCCTCCATGAGGGCCTGGCGCGCCGCCTCACGCACGTCGGTGGCCTGGGAGCGCAGAACCTCAGCCAGTGGTGTGCCGCGCTCAAGGGCCACGATGACCGCCTCGCACAGGCGGGTGACATGGACGGAGCCGACTCGCCGCTCCATACGGTCCAGGGCGGTAGACAGGACCGTGCCCGAGCGGATATCGGTCAGAGTGACGCCCAGCTCGTCAACGAGGTCGCCGCGGCCCAGCGTGACGATACGCTCGATGGCCGACACCGGGCCCTGGCCGGCACCCACCGCCAGGGCCAGCAGCTCGACGACGTCGGGCAGCTGCGCCTCGATCCGTGACAGCCGCTTCGCCACGGCCCGGCTGAGCCACCAGTCGCGGGCAGCGGCCCCGGCCACGGTGGCCATGAGGCACAGGAGGATGAGCGCGGGCACGTTGACGGAGCGGACCAGGGCCGCCAGGCCTCCTGCGGCCAGGACGAGCAGGAGCGCCGTCGTCGACCACAGGACCTGCTGGAGGCGGAACTGGTCGACCCCCAGAGATGACCCTGATCGCGTCAGGCGACGCCGGACCGAGCCGGCCGACGAGCCCAGGGATTCCATCAGTCTGCCCAGGCTGAGAGCGCCTGCCGTGGAAGCCATGAGCAGGCCGATGACGGTGCGCCCGTCGGAGGTCGGCCCTGCCGGAGCGGCCAGCAGGCCGGAGGTCGTGGGCCGGCGGTGGACGTAGGGCTCCAGGCGGGCCATGAGTGTGGGGCGGCGTCGGCGGAGGGCCGAGATGACGCTCAGGACGCCCACGGCCCCCAGCAGCCCGGCAAGTCCTCCGGTGAGCATCGCGTTCATGGGGTTCATCGCAGTGTCCTGTCCTCCTCAGGCAGCCGCCCCAGGCGCAGCATGAGCCGGTAGGCGATGACCGAGACGACGGCTCCGGTCAGGAGAACGACGGCTCCAGCGGTGGTGGCGTAGGCCGCCGCTGCCTGAGGCCGGGTGGACAGCAGCGCCAGGACCAGCCATGGGGCAGCGACCGCGACCTTGGCACCGTTGACGGTCCACGACTGGCGAGCCTCGAGCTCACCTCGGGTGCGCATGTCCTCGCGCAGCATCTGCGACAGGGAGCGCAGCAGCGTCCCCAAGTCGGTGCCGCCGACCTCGTGGGCCAGGCGCAGGGCCTCAACGATCCGGTCGGCGACCGGGTCGGCGAAACGGGCCTTGAGCCGGTCCAGGGAGCTGTCGAAGCGGGCGGAGGCGGCGTAGTCGGTGGCGAAGGCCCGGAACTGGGGGCGGACGGCCTCCGGGCCGCGCTCACCGAGGTTGGTCAGCGCCTCCGGCAGGCTCATGCCCGCGCGGACGCCGGAGACGAGGGTATCGACGGCCTCGGGCCACACCTCGCGCAGGCGGGTACGGCGGTTGCGCGCTCGAGAGGAGATGATGAGGAAGGGGATCGCTGTGAAGATGGCGGTGAAGGCGAGGGCCACCGGCCAGGCCCGGGACATTCCCAGGAAGACCAGGCCAATGAGCAGCCCCAGCCCGATCGACCCCAGGACGAACATCGTAGGGCTGGTGCGGCCGGCGCCGGCCTGGACCAGGATGTCGGCCAAGCGACGGGAGCGCCTCGAGCGCCACTGAGGTGGCTCGGAGGTGCAAGCCATCCAGATCAGGAGCAGCCCTACACCGCCCAGGAGCCCGGCGACGGCGCCCATCAGTAGACCTCCTGGGAGCCTGCGGGGCGGGAGCTGAGCAGAGCTGTCAGGTCGTGACCGGCCCGGTTGAAGCGCTCGGCGGCGTCGGGCGCTCCGGCGCCCCGCACGAGGCTGCCGGTGGGGTCGCGGTGGAAAACGTCGGAGAGCTCGATGATGCCGTTCTCAACCCGACCGGACAGGGCCGCGACCTCTCTCACGGTGCGGCGCCCACTGCGATCCAGGTCGAGGTGGACGACCAGGTCGATGGCGCTGGCGACGGTGGGGACCACGAAGTCGCTGGAGACGTTCTCCCCCGCCAGCAGCGGGAGGGTGCAGATCTTGATGACAGCCTCCCGGGCGGAGTTGGCGTGGATGGTGCACATGGACGGAAGACCCGAGTTCATGGCAATGAGCAGATCGAGCGCCTCGGCCTCTCGGACCTCTCCGATGAGGAGACGGTCGGGGCGCATGCGCAGGGCCTCCTTGACCAGGCGCCGCAGGCTGATCTCACCGACGCCCTCGAGGTTGGGCGGCCGGGTCTGCATGGCCACGCAGTCCCGGTTGCGCAGGGCGAGCTCGAAGACCTCCTCGCAGGAGATGACCCGCTGTGCGCCCGGGATCGCTCCGGCCAGCGCCCTGACCATCGTGGTCTTGCCGGCCTGGGTGGCGCCCGAGACCAGGATGTTGAGGCCGGCCTGCACGGAGGCGTCCAGGAAGGCGGCGACCTGGCTGGTCAGCGAGCCCATGCGCACCAGGTCGGCAGTGCGTGAAGCACGGGAGGTGTGCTTGCGGATGTTGACCGCCCAGTGCTGGGAGGTGATGGGCGGGATGACAACGTGAAGCCGCTGTCCCCCGGCGAGCTGAGCGTCGACGAAGGGGCTGGACAGGTCCAGGCGACGCCCGGAGGCCCGCAGCATCCGCTCGACCAGAACCGTGAGGTCCTCACTTTCCAGGATCGTGGTGGTCAGCTCGGGGCGCCCGGAGCGGGCGACGAAGACGCGGCCGGGGGCGTTGACCCAGATCTCCTCAATGGACTCGTCATCGAGATAGCCCTGCAGCGGGCCCAGCCCCGCCATGGAGTCGAGCACGTGGGTGCGCGCCCCCTTGGGATCGATGAGCGGCGGGACGAGTCCGGCGTCGGAGCGGCGCAGATAGTCCTCCTCGGCCTGGGTGACGAGCTGCTCCAGGTCGGAGGCGTCCTTGAAGGGGTCGATGCCGCGAGCGCGCACCAGCTCGCGAACCTCCGTCAGGAGAAGATCGGCAGCGTCCATGATGCCTCTCAGCGTGGGAGTCGTATAAAGAAGAGTGACGATGATGTGACGACCGGCCTGGGGCTCTGCACTGAACCGGGACACACCGACCGGACGGTGACCATCGTCACGGATTAACTCTAGGACACCTGGTCACGAAATGGCCACCACCTCGGCAGAACCTGTGGATAACGTCGACCTTCTGGTACATTCCTCAAGCCGTTGCTCACATCCCTGGACGTTTGCCGCCAGCGGACGGGCGCGGCTGTCCTGCGAGACATAGGACCTGTCGCCTACGGTTGGACCATGTCACAGCCTCCGCAGTCCCCGGACGCCCCCGGCACCACTGATGTCGACGGCGGTGCCGACAGCCTCACCGACGAGGTGACCTCCGACGTTGAGCACGCTGCGGCTCCGACGGCCGGCGATGAGGACAGCAACCAGCAACAGGCTGAGCACTCCGATCCGCGATCCGACGAGCACGACGAGGACGACGAGGACTATCGTGCGCCCGTGGTCGTGGCCCCGCTGCCGGGGGCCTCGGCCGAGCCGCCGCAGAGCAGCACGCCGGCCCCACGGGCCCAGCCCGCCGAGACTCCTCGTCCTCACCACTCAGCACTGGCCCTGGCGGCGATGGCGAGCGTCGCCGTCGGCGGCCTCAACCCGACTCGGCTGGCGCTTCCGCAGTCCGAGACCCCGGAGCGGCACATCATCGGCGTCATCGACACCCAGGGCCGCCACTGGGAGGTCCATGAGGCCCGTACCGATGCCGTGGGCGCCTCCTTGGAGGCTGAGGCCGAGGTGCTGCGCCGTATCGGCCGGGTCGTTGACGACGGACGGCTCTCCTTCAACGTGCCCCGAGCTGCCGGGTCCCTGCGTCAGAAGGACGCGCACATCCAGGTGCGCTCCCATGTGGAGGGCAAGCCGATCCCGGTCGAGACGCTCCGACCGGGGCCGGGGATGTCGGCGGGCCTGGGCAAGGCGCTCGGTGAGATCCACGAGCTGTCCATGACGGTGATCTCCGAGGCCGGCATGCCGGTCTATGACGCCGAGGAGGTGCGTCGGCGCTGGCTGAGTCTGCTGGACGACACCGCCGCGACGGGCAGGACCCCACCGGCGCTGCTGGGGCGCTGGGAGCAGGCCCTGGAGGACACCGCCCTGTGGCGCTTCCGCCCCACCGTGGTCCACGGGGACCTCGCTGAGGAGAACGTCCTGGTGGCCGGTGGCACGGTGGTGGCGGTGCGGGGCTGGTCCCAGGCACATGTGGGGGACCCGGCCGAGGACCTGGCCTGGGTGTACTCCTCAGCACCGGTGGACTGCCTGGACTCCATTGAGGACGCCTACGACATCGCCCGCTCCGAAGGCGTTGACCGGCACCTGCGTGAGCGCGCCGAACTGGTCAGCGAGCTCAGCCTGGCACGCTGGCTGCTGCACGGAGTGAGGACCGGGGACAAGCCGGTCATCAATGACGCGGTGGCGATGTTGGAGGACCTGGCCGCCCAGGTGGGTGACGCCCCACTGGTAGAGCCGGCCACGCCTCGGCTGGCGCCGGTGCCCGGGGTTCGCGAGCCGGCTGAGCCCGACGCCGTCACCAACCCGGTGGCGATGGTGCGCGTCGACGACGAGGAGAGCTGACGGGCGCACCGCTCACGAGCCTTCACCCCACTGTCAGGGCCGCCTGAATCTGCTCGATGCTGAGCAGGCCCTCAGCGGTGAGCTCATCGACACGTCCTCCGGAGTAGTCGACGTACACGTAGGCGGCCCGTACCGACCCGGTGGGCACGCCCTGGGAGGCCGCCCAGGCGTGGACGTAGACACTGAGCTGGTCCACGGGCACCTGTCGGCGCCCGGTCTTCCAGTCGACGATGAGCCATCCGGAACCGTCCGAGCGACAGAAGACGGCGTCCATGCGGCAGCGCAGGGTGGTGGCGCCGATGGTGATCTCCCGGTCGGTCTCGGTCTCGGCCAGGACGTAGTCCTCCAGGAGCGGCAGGTTCTCGGCGGTCTCCAGCCAGCGCTCGATGCGGTCCCGGTCCTGGGGTCCGAGGCTGTCGGGCACACCCGCCTGCCCCAGGCCGAACAGGGTGCCGCGTGCGCTCAGGCGCTGGGCAACGGCGTCGTGGAAGACGGTTCCGAGCCGGCCGGCGGCGCGGGGCTCGGGTGGGAGCGGGCGACGCAGGTCGAGTGCGAACTGTCGGCGGTCGGCGCGCAGGTCATCCAGACGGGTGGCGGCCAGGTGCTCGGGCAGGCGGACAGCGGGGCCGCTGGACAGGGCCCGGGAGCGCTCGGCCAGGAGGAGTCCCGCCTCGAGCCGCCACCGCCGCACCGTCTCGTCATCGAGCCGGGCCTGAGCAGACGCCTCCTGGGCGGGGCCGGTTCGAGTCATGGCGGCGGCGACCTGGGCGGCGGCCACATGCCGGGCCCGGCGCACAGCGGCGAGCCGGTCGGCGACCGGGGCGGCCTCTCCCTCGGCCTCCGGGGCCTGGCTGTCCAGGATCTCCGCTGCGTCGGCGTCGAGGGGCCAGGTGCCCACCTGGGTCAGGGAGGTCAGCGGGTTGGGGCGGGACTCGTCGAAGTCCACCCAGCCGTTCGCGTAGGGAGGCAGGAGGTCGCGCCGCTGGAGCTCGGTGAGGAAGCGTGAGGGCCGGCGGGGCTTGGAGGCGGTCTTGGACAGGTGGGAGCCGGTCAGGAGGAGCTCGTGACGGGCCCGGGTGAAGGCCACGTAGGCCAGGCGGCGCTCCTCGCGCAGGCGCTGGCGTCCGAGGGCCTCCTTGTAGGCGCTCATCGTCTCGGTCAGGAGAGGCTTGTCCGTGACAGCCGGGTCGAGATCCCCCACGATGAAGGGGGGCAGGTCGCCGGCGTCGGCCCGAAGCGGGAAGGGGAAGGTGGAGGTGGAACCCATCCAGCCGGTCTCCGTGACGCGAAGATCGTCCTTGACAGCGCTGGTGTAGGAGGGGAAGACCTGCTCGTCCATGCCGGGCACGGCGACGACGTCCCACTCCAGGCCCTTGGCGGCGTGGACGGTGAGGAGCTGGACCGCCCCGGGCGAGGGCTCGACCTCGGGGGCGCTCATGGCGTCCTCGTGCTCCTCGGCGGCGTCGAGCCATTCCAGAAAGCCGGTGAGGGTAGGGGCATCCGTGTCGGCGGCGAAGGCCCGGGCCGTCTCGTGGAAGGAGTCCAGGGCGCGGTGGCCCATCGGGTGACCGACTCGGGCGGCGATCTCGATGTCGAGGTCGAGTGTCTGCTCGGCCAGGGCCACGAGGTCGGGCAGGGGCAGGCAGACGGCCTCCCGGATGCGTCGGATCGCCCGGGCGGTGCGCAAGGCGACGGCCCGCCCGGCCTCGGTCAGGTCCCGGACCGCGGCGGCCTCTTCCTGCTCTTCTCGCGCGCCGTCCTCATGCCATCGCAGCAGGGTGTCCAGGGCCTCGCTGAGCAGTGGGGAATCGGTCTCGGCCTGGTCGCCGTGAGCCCCCGACCCGGTCTGGTCGCCTTCGGTGGTGGGGCGGGTGAGCTCGCGGGCCAGCGACGCCAGGGATCGCAGGTCGCGGGCGCCGATACCGAAACCGGTCAGGAGCCTGACCACCCGGTCCCCGCGCTCCGGGTCCGAGGCCACGGTCAGCAGGGCGCGGACGTCGGCGACCTCGGGGACGTAGAGCATCCCGCCCAGGCCGATGATCGTGTAAGGCAGGCCGGCCTCCTCCAGCTCGGCGGCAATAGGATCCATCTGTGCCCGGGTGCGGCACAGGACGGCCATCTCGGCACTGGGTGACCAGCGCTCGGCGAGGAAGGCGACCACCGTGCGGGCCTCCTCGGCGGGGTCCTGCAGGAAGGCCCCGAACGCCGCCCCCGGCTCCAGGCCGAAGGCTGCGGGGCGGGCCCGCAAGGGGGCGACGGTGAGGTGCTCGCCCACCGGGTCCCCGTCCTCGACGACGCCGGAGCGCAGGGGCGCGGAGACGACGTTGGCGACCTCCAGGATGGTGGAGTCGTTGCGCCAGGAGGTCGACAGCTCCAGGACGGGGGTGGCCTCGGCCGCTGAGGTCCCGGACTCCAGGAGGGCGGTGCCGGTGGGGTTGAAGCGCTGGTGGAAGGTGTCCAGGGCTGCGGCGCTGGCTCCTCGCCACCCGTAGATGGCCTGGTGGGGGTCGCCGACGGCGGTCACCCCGGAGTCGGCGAAAAGGGCCGACAAGAGCCGGACCTGAGCGACCGAGGTGTCCTGGAACTCATCGAGCAGGACCGCAGGGTACTGGGCCCGCACCTGGGCGGCGGCCTCGGGGACGGACTCGGCGATGGTGCAGGCCAGGGCGATCTGGTCACCGAAGTCGAGCAGGCCGTGGTGACGTTTGTGCGCATGCAGCTCGGCGACGACGTCGAGCAGGGCCTCCCACTCGGCCATGACAGCGGGCGCCTTACCGACCAGGGTCTTGCAGCCCTTGATGGCGGCCAGGGCGGAGAACTGCTCGGACAGGTCGGCCAGGTCCGTGGCGGCCTCCTCGATGGTCAGCAGGTTCTGGCTCAGGGAGTCTGCCAGGACCAGGGCGGCACTCGCGTTGTGGCTGAGGCTCTCGTTGGGCAGCGGGAGCGTACGGGCCTCAAGCAGGGAGGTGACGATCTGCCAGGAGCGGGCCTGGGTGATGAGGGTGGAGTCGGGGTCCACGCCGATGCGCAGTCCGTGGTCGCGCACCAGGGCGCCGGCGAAGGAGTTGTAGGTGGCGATCATCGGCTCACCGACATCGGCGGCGTCAGCGGTGCCCCCCACTCCCCTGTCGTGCTCCGGACCGGTGGCCGGCAGCAGGCCGGCCGCGCTGAGGCCTGCCAGGCGGGAGGCGACGCGCTGGTCGAGCTCGGCGGTGGCCTTGCGGGTGAAGGTCAGTCCGAGAATCTGGTCGGGGCGGACCTGCCCGGTGGCGACCAGATAGACCACCCGCTGGGCCATGGTGGCGGTCTTGCCCGAGCCGGCTCCGGCGACCACCAGCAGGGGGCTCAGCCGGTGGGCGATGACGCGCGCCTGCTCCTGGGTGGGGGTGTGGATGCCGAGCGCCTCCGCCAGGGCCCGCGGAGTGAGCCGGCGTGAGCCGACGGGGGTCATGAGACGACTCTCCTTCCCTCGACCTGGACGGGGCAGGAGTCCTTGACCCGGCAGGAGCGGCAGTGCTCACCGGTGCGGGCCTCGATCACGGGGCCCACTCCGGCCACGGCCGCTTGAGCCACGAGGTCCTCAGCCCAGTACTCCTCGCCGCTGCCGGCAGCACCGATCATCTCATCGTCGTCAGGCGTCTCCGTGGGCTCCTGCGCTGGTTCCGGGGCTGCGGGGCTGGAGTCGAGGGCGGCGCCCGGCGGGGCCAGGACGTAGCCGTCTCCTGAGCGTTTGGAGGGCTCCTTGCCCAGGAGCACGAGGGCTCCGCCGACGACGTCGAGGCCCTGCGAGCTCAGGGCCAGCCGGTAGGTGGCCAGCTGGGGGTGGCGCTGGACGTCCTTGGGGACGCGCTGCCCGGTCTTGAGGTCGATGACGCGCACGGTGCCGTTCCGGCCGGGTCCGGCGGTGTCCTCCGGGGCACCTGCCGAAAGGCCGCCGAGGTGCTCGAGGCGGTCGATGCGCCCGGAGATCGTGACCGGGACGGTGTCGCCGCCCTCCGTCGGTTTCCGCAGGCCGGCCCGCTCGCGGACCGCGGGACTGAGGACACTCAGGGGGATGTCGACGTCGGCGCGCACCGGCTGCTCGACGTCGGCACGAATGCCCAGGGCGTCGCAGTCAGCCAGGTAGGCGTCGAGGCGCTCGATCATGGCGCGGGCACGGTCTGCAGCCAGGCCTCCCTGCCACGTGGCGGGGTAGCCGAGGTCGGTCAATCGTTCCTCGAAGGCCTCGCGCAGAGCCGGACCGCGCAGGTGCTCGCTCTCGGCCCGTTCGGCAACCGCGTGGACGAGGCTGCCCAGGGCCTGAGCCTCGCTGGCGGGGGCCGATCCGCCGCTGCGGGTCAGGAACCACTTGAGCGGGCAGGCGGCCAGGCCCTCGACGTCGGAGGGGCTGACCCGTATCCGCTCGCCGGCGGTGATAAGAGGGGCGGTGGAGGTGGGGCCGGTCGCGCCGATCCAGGTGGCGGGGTCGGCGCCGGACACGCCGTGGCGGGCGAGGTCGGCCAGCAGGTCGACGGCGGCCCCGGCGCGGCGGCGCTCGGCGTCGGTGGCCGTCTCGAGGTTGCCGCAGACGGCAGCGTGACGCAGCTCCCCCACCAGGCCGCGCAGGGTGAGGTCGCCGGTGTCGGGGGTCAGGAGGGGGGCGCCGTCGGCGTCGGTCAGGGCGATCCCAGCCTTGTGGGCGATCTCGGTCAGGAAGGGTGAGGGGGCGTGCTCGGCGTCGGCGGTGGCGGTCAGCAGGAGGCGCCTGGTGGCGCGGGACAGGGCCATGATGAGCATGCGGCGCTCGTCGGCGCGCACCTGTGCCCGGGCTGCGGCCACGGCGCCGCTGCCGCCGACCCCCTCCCCCGGGGCGCTGGCGCCTGTGTTCAGGCGGCCGGTGACGGCGTCGACGAGCAGGCCGGTGCGGGTCAGGGAGTCCCTCAGGCGCAGGTCGGGCCAGCGGTCCCGTTCCAGCCCGACGACCACGACGAGCTCCCACTCCTGGCCTGCGCAACCTGCCGGGGTCATGACGGCCACGCCCTCCGGTCGCCGGCCCTGGGGGGCGACGGAGTCCGAGGGCAGGACCTCGGCGTCGAGCTCGGCCAGGAAGCTGGAGGCGTCCTGGCCCGGGTGGCGCTCGGCCCAGACCTCGGCGCGTTTGAACAGGGTGGTGACGACGTCGAGGTCGTGCTCGGCGGCCTCGGACAGGAGCGTTCGCACGGGGCCTGCCGAGGGCAGCAGGGCGGTGGCGCGCCAGGCCTCGGCCCGCTCGGAGGCGTTCCAGGCGGCCCACAGCAGGGCCTCGACATCGCGCGGGGCGTCGGCTGGGGTCTTCCCGATGACGGAGCGCAGGGCCTCAAGGATCCTCGCTGCGGTGAGGAGCCGCTCCGCCTGGGTGCTCAGCAGCTGCCCATCCAGGGACCGGGCGAAGCCGGAGGCCTGCTCAGAGTCGGCCAGCAGGGCCAGGAGGGCGGCGTCGCCGCCGGTCCGGGGCCCGGTCCCGGCAGTGGGATCGGCTGCGGGACCGGTGGTGGGCGCGGTGGAGGTCCCGACCTCACCGGGCTCGGCCACACTGGCGCGCGGGGTTGCGGCCGGCGGGGCCTGGCGCAGCCTGCGGCGCAGTCGGCGCAGGTCCATGGTGGTCAGTCCCACCAGGGGGCTGGTGAGGAGGTTGATGGCGGCGTCTCGCTGAGGCGGTTCACCGCGCCCGCCCAGCTGGTCGCGGATGGCGGCGCGCACGATGTTCAGGAGCGCGGCCGCGGCCGGTTCTGCGCGCAGCAGGACCGCGGGTGTGCGGGAGGCCAGGGGCACGCCTCGTCTGCGCAGGTCCCTGGCGAGGGTCTCGGCGTCGGCGGCGCTGCGAACGATGACCGCCATCTGAGACCAGGAGGTGCCGTGGTGGACGTGCTCGAGCCTGAGAGCCCGGGCGACGTGGGCATGCTCCTGCCAGGCGGAGGAGGCCAGGGTCACCTCGATGCCGGCCGCCGCCTGCGGGCGCTCAGCGTCGGGTCCTACGGAGATCTGTGAGGACCCTGCTGAGGACCGGGGCGCCAGTGTCGTCTGCCGGTGGGCCGTCGTGCCGGTCACCGGGACCCGAGCGCTCTGGTCGCAGATCACCGCCGAGATGGCCGAGTTGCCTCGGTAGCAGGTGGTCAGCCGCAGGCGGGTGGCTGCGAGCCCCGAGTGGTCCTCGGCGGCGATGAGCAGGCTGGGCGTGCCGCCGCGGAAGGTCTCCACGGCCACGTCGGGGTCCCCCAGCACCACGATCTGCGCCCGGTGCCCGTCGGGGTCCGGGGTCGCCAGGGCCGTCAGGAGCCTGGCGGTGGCGGCCGTGCAGTCCTGGTAGTCGTCCACAAGGACGAGGTCCGGGACGGGGCGGGGGACGGTGACGGCGTCGGCACCCCAGGAGCTCAAGGCCTCCACGGCTCGGTCCTGGAGACGAGCCGTGTCCATCTTGCGGGTCTGGGCCCTGCGCTCGGCGCTGGGCCGCCCCTGCGCGTCCCAGGTGCGCAGAAGCTGGGCGGCAGGCCCCCAGATGGGGACATTGAGCCGGCGTCCCAGGTCGGCCAGGTCGTCGGCGCTGACGCCGAGCTCTCCGGCGCGCGCCAGGAGGTTGCGCAGCTCGGAGCGGAACGCCCGTGACCCGGTGGCCTCGGCGGGGAGCCCGGGCCAGGTGACGGTGCTGATCATGGAGGCCAGGGCGGAGTCCTCCTCCGCTCCGGCCAGAAGCACCGGGGGCGGCAGCGGGTCGGGCCGCATGGTCAAGGATGTGGTCAGGATCGTCAGTGCGAGGGCTGCGGGAGTGCGCACTCGGACGACGCCGTCGCCATGGCCCTCACGCAGCAGGTGGGCGGCCCGGCCACGCAGCCAGTCGGCTCGCGCACGGGTGGGGGCCAGCAGGATGGCGTCGCGGCCGCTGGCGACCGCCTCGGCCAGCAACCGCAGGGCCAGGGACGTCTTGCCGGTCCCGGGTGCCCCCAGGACGACGACGTTGGAGCCCTCGGCCACGCGGTCCAGGACCCGCTGCCCATCGGCGTCGGCGGCGGGCAGCTCGGCCGCCTCTGCGGGCGGGAGGAGACGGACGGGGTCCTGGGGCATGGGACCATCTCACCACGGGCCACCGATAGGAGCGCGTACCGTTAACGGATCGTCATCGGTCGTGGGCCCGCCACTCGGGAGCGCCGACGGCGCATGTTCCGCGTGGCGCGAAACGCCGCGGCTCCTGGGGCGCGCGAAGGGTCGGCGCGGCCGCGGCACCCTAGGATCGAGCCAGGTTCACGCCCCTCTCCCCGACGGGCTATGCCGCTCAATACGGCACACAGACGATGCGAAGGAGCCCCATGCAGGTCACGATCGGAATCAAGCACGCCAGCCGCGAGCTCTCCCTGGAGACGTCCGACTCTCAGGAGAAGGTGCTGGCCGCCGTGGCCGACGCCGAGACCAAGGCCGTCACCCTCACTGACGACAAGGGCCGCAAGGTCTTCGTGCCGGCCGGCTCCCTGGCCTACGTCGAGCTCGGTGAGGCCGAGCCCCGCCGGGTCGGCTTCGGTATCTGAGGCTCTCCCCCACGATCTGAGTCTCTCCCCCACGACGAGCAGGCACAGGGCCCAGGTCTGGCGGAGCGTAAGCCACACCGTTCCGCCACCGATCTGGGCCCTTGCCGTTCCGCTCAGCGTCCTGCGAGGAGGCTGAGAGTCAATGAGCCGACACGGCAGGAAGGAGGACCGGTCAGCATGAACCTGACGGAGCAATTCGCTCATATGGCGACGGGCGCGATGTACGACGACCTGACGCCCGAGCTCATCACAGCGCGGATCGAGGCCGTCCAGGCCACCGACGCATATAACCGCTCCTATGGTCAGCCCGCCGAGGAACGCGAGGCCTTGCTGCGTCAGGTCGTGGGTTCAATGGGCCGCGAAGTCAACCTCGAGCCAACATTCCGGTGCGAGTTCGGACGCAATATCCACCTCGGCTCCCATTTCTTTGCGAACTTCGACTGCGTCATGCTCGACGGCGCCCGGATCACCATCGGAGACAATGTGCTTCTGGGGCCCAAGGTCGGCCTGTACACCTCCAACCATGCTCTGGATCCTCGTGAGCGCGCTGACGGCGCCTGCCGAGCGCGTCCGATCACGATCGGCGACGACGTCTGGATCGGCGGCAACGTCACGGTCCTTCCTGGTGTGACCATTGGCTCGGGCAGCGTGGTCGGAGGAGGCAGCGTTGTCACCCGCAGCATCCCTCCCGGTGTCATCGCTGCGGGCAACCCGGCGCGGGCGATTCGGGACGTGACCGAGGCCGATCGCACCGGCTACCGACCGATCCACTGAAACCCGGCCCGACGCGGAGTTGTCCGTCCTTCGATTCTTCACGTTGCCGAGCTGCAAGCCGATACAGTCGCTCTTATGAAGTCACCTGTGCTGGCGGCTACGTGCGCCGTCTTGTTCTTCATCAATGGCGTGCTGCAGCTGCTGCTGGCTCTGGGACTTCCCTTGGGCCGGTTCGTCCTGGGCGGCGCCTATACTGTCTCCCCTCTCCTCCTCAGGCCGGTCAACCTGGCACTCTTCCTGGTCTGGTTCGGCTGCGGTCTGACGTACCTCAGGTACGGCGGTCTGATACGCCGCCCTCTGCGTGATCGCACCGCGCGTAGCGTTGTGTATGTCTCGACCCTGTGGCTGTTCATCGCCTCGGCGTTCAACCTCCTCATCACCACCAGCGAGTTCGAGCGCTATGCCACCGGGACGCTGTCGACTGTTGCCTGCGTCCTGAGCATGTGCCTCGTATGGCGCCGCGACCGGATCCGCCCGTGCAGGATCGGTCCTCGGCGTTAAGGTGGGGTGCATGGATCACCAGGACAGCCAGCGGGGCCTGCTCGCCCAGTGGATTGAAGAGTCCAGACGCATCGTCTTCTTCGGTGGTGCCGGGGTCTCAACCGAGTCGGGGATCCCCGACTTCCGAGGCGCCAAGGGCTTCTACCACCAGGACCGGGAGATCCCCCTGGAGCAGGTCCTGTCCATCGACTTCTTCACCGTGCACCCGCAGGCCTACTGGGAGTGGTTCGCCCAGGAGAACGCCCGCGAGGGCGTGGCCCCCAACGCGGCCCACCGGTTCGTGGCCGATCTCGAGCGGGCCGGGAAGCTGTCGGCCGTGGTCACGCAGAACATTGACGGCCTCCACCAGCGGGCCGGCTCCGAGCGGGTCCTCGAGCTGCACGGCAACTGGTCACGCCTGATCTGCACCGGCTGCGGCGAGCACTTCACCCTGGACGACGTCGACGACGCCCGCTCCGGCGAGGTCCCCCACTGCCCCGTGTGCGCCTCGGTACTGCGCCCCGACATTGTGTTCTACGGGGAGATGCTGAACAGCGACGTCATGGAGGGGGCCGTGCGGGCCATCTCGGAGGCGGATCTGCTGATCGTGGCCGGAACGAGCCTGGTCGTCTACCCGGCAGCGGGCCTCATCGACTACTACGTCGGTGAGCGCCTGGTCCTCATGAACGCGACTCCTACGCCGTATGACTCCCGCGCCGACCTCGTCATCCGTGAGCCGGTCGGGCAGGTCTTCCAGGAGCTGGAGCGCCTGGGGCGGCAGCCCTGACGTTGGTCGCACGCGCTGTGACGCGGGTGGCAGGAAGGTGGTTGTGGCAGACGATGTGGGGTCGATGGTAGGTGAAGTGGTGGTCTGCACCGCGAGGGCGTCGCGGTGCCGCTACTGTGAGGTGTTGGAGCGTGCGTAGAGGCGCTCCTGGCTTCGGCCCCACGCGGCACGGTATGGGGCCGAAGCCAGCGGATACCCGATCAGGACGGGGAGGTTGGCGAACCATTCCCGGTTTTCTCCCGGGGGCCCCTCTCCTTCCGGAACCATGCACACAGGTCCGCGATCTCTTGAGGGCAGTCGTCAGCGCGTGAGGCTTTCGACATCAGGACCTCGATCAGGATCCGGTCCCCGGGATCAGCCTTCCTATAGGCGGATCGCAGCAGGTCGCGAGCCTGGTAGGGGTGTTCGAAGAGGGCCGCATGGAGGGCGCCCGCCACACCGCCGTAGATGGCGCACTCCTCCAAGCCAGGACGCAGGCCAGGAACCATCAGCATAGCCCGCCAGTTACCGGCCTCCAGGAGCTCCTTAAGGGCATCCTCCGCATCCTCATCGCTGGCAAGGACTGCATAGGCGATATCTGCATCCGATAGTTCCGCAAGCTCGAGAGTTCTGCGGAGCTCAGCGAAGCCCTCTTCAGGAAGACTCGCTTCCAGCACCTCCAGAACAAGGGTTCTAATCTCAGGGGCACCCAGAGTCCGGAAGTCGCCATCAGCGTCACCGGGTTGATCAGCACCTGAAACGCTGTCTTCAGCATGCTCACGAAGTTGCGTATGTAAGAAGAACGCACCCCGGCCACTTGTGTGCGCGGAATACCAGGCCGCCGCAATACCCTGCGCACGATCAACACTATTCAGCCATGCGACAACGGAGTCCACTCCTTCCACCATCACGGCATCAACAAGGGAGAGCAGTCTCCCGATGGCTGGGATGTCAACATAGCGATCCGCCTCCACCGCGAGAGCGTCGCAGTCCGACTTTGACGGAGAAGCCCAGCCGTTCTTGAGATGAGCAGCCTGCTCCTTCAGATCGGAGCAACACAGCCAATCAGTGATTCTGCTGCGAACTGATGCATCAATGGTAGCGGTCACCCAAGCGGGGAGGTCTGCGTCATCACACCCGGCGTCAGCGAGGGCCTGCACCACCATTCGCCGTGTTGGCCCCAGGAACATCGGATCGTCCAGTTGATCTGCCTCGCGAGCAGCTCCTTTCAGATCCTCCTCCCGGTCATCGTCCTGCCACATCGCCCTGGCAAGCAGCAACCGAGATCGGATTGCGGGAGAGAAGCGATCGAAACCTTCAGTAAAGACGTTGAGAGCCTCCTCGTACTGTCCTTCTTCCAACAGGATGTTGGCCAGGTTGTTCAACGACGCCGCCAGATCGGGGGTGTAGGCCGCCGGAGAGGCCTCCACCAGAGCCCGCCTCAGCCCCGCGGCCTCCTCGGCCGCCTCCAAAGCCTCACCCGAGCGCCCCAGC
>NZ_JASPFC010000041.1:0-20893 GCF_031296635.1 Actinomyces acetigenes | reverse complement strand
CCTGCCGGCCCGCCGCGCCCGCCGCTCCGTGGACCCCCTGTCCCTGCACGCCGGGGACCTCGTGGTCCACGCCCAGCACGGGGTGGGGCGCTTCATCGAGCTGAGCCGGCGCACCGTGGGCGGGCCACGCTCCTCGGCCACCCGCGAGTACCTCGTCATCGAGTACGCCCCCTCCAAGCGCGGCCAGCCCGGCGACCGCCTCCTGGTGCCCACCGACGCCCTGGACCAGGTCACCAAGTACGTCGGCGGCGACAGCCCCGCCCTGAGCAAGATGGGCGGCGCCGACTGGGCCAAGACCAAGTCCAAGGCCCGCAAGGCCGTGCGCGAGATCGCCGGCGAGCTCGTGCGCCTCTACGCCGCCCGCGCCGCCACCACCGGCCACGCCTTCAGCCCCGACACCCCCTGGCAGACCGAGCTGGAGGAGGCCTTCCCCTACACCGAGACCCCCGACCAGCTCTCCACCATCGACGAGGTCAAGGCCGACATGGAGAAGGCCCAGCCGATGGACCGGCTCGTGTGCGGCGACGTCGGCTACGGCAAGACCGAGATCGCCGTACGCGCCGCCTTCAAGGCCGTCCAGGACGGCAAGCAGGTGGCGGTCCTGGTACCCACGACCCTGCTGGTGAGCCAGCACGCCGAGACCTTCACCGAGCGCTACGCCGGCTTCCCGGTGACCGTGGCGGCCCTGTCCCGCTTCCAGGACGCCGCCGAGTCCGCCAAGGTGCTCGAAGGGCTGGAGAAGGGGAGCGTCGACGTCGTCGTCGGCACCCACCGCCTCATCACCGGCCAGGTGAAGTTCAAGGACCTGGGCCTGGTCATCATCGACGAGGAGCAGCGCTTCGGGGTAGAGCACAAGGAGACCCTCAAGGCGCTGCGCACCAACGTGGACGTCCTGTCCATGTCCGCCACCCCGATCCCGCGGACCCTGGAGATGGCGGTCACCGGCCTGCGCGAGATGTCCACCCTGGCGACCCCGCCCGAGGACCGCCACCCGATCCTGACCTACGTGGGCGCCTACGAGACCAAGCAGGTCTCCGCCGCGATCCGCCGCGAGCTGCTGCGCGAGGGGCAGGTGTTCTTCGTCCACAACCGGGTCGAGGACATTGACGCCACCGCCGCGCGCCTGGCCGAGCTGGTGCCCGAGGCGCGCGTGGCCACCGCCCACGGGCAGATGAACGAGCACCAGCTCGAGGCCGTCATCGACTCCTTCTGGCGCAAGGAGACCGACGTGCTCGTGTGCACCACGATCGTGGAGACCGGGCTGGACGTGTCCAACGCCAACACCCTCATCGTCGACCGCGCCGACCGCATGGGCCTGTCCCAGCTCCACCAGCTGCGCGGGCGCGTGGGGCGCGGCCGGGAGCGGGCCTACGCCTACTTCCTCTACCCCTCCGACAAGCCGCTGACCGAGACGGCCCTGGAGCGCCTGCGCACCATCGCCACCAACACCGACCTGGGGGCCGGGATGCAGGTGGCCATGAAGGACCTGGAGATCCGCGGCTCGGGCAACCTGCTCGGCGGCGAGCAGTCCGGGCACATCGCCGGGGTCGGCTTCGACCTCTACGTGCGCATGGTCTCCGAGGCCGTGGCCGCCTACAAGAAGGCCCTGGCCCGCTCCGGGAAGGCCGGCGCCGACATGATCGGCTTCGAGGAGGACGACGAGGAGGACGTCGAGCTGCGCATCGAGCTGCCCGTGGACGCCACCGTCCCCGAGGACTACATCCCCCACGAGCGCCTGCGCCTGGAGGCCTACACGAAGTTCGCGGCGGCCCGCTCGGGGGAGCAGGTCGACGACGTCCTGGAGGAGCTGGCCGACCGCTACGGGCCCGTGCCCGAGGCGACCGCCCGCCTGGCGGCGCTGGCGCGCCTGCGGGCCCTGGCCGCCCAGCTGGGGGTGCGCGAGATCGTCGCCCAGGGAAAGTCGGTGCGCTTCGCCCCGGTGGACCTGCCCGAGTCGGCGCGCATGAAGGTCACGCGCCTCTACCCGGGCACCGTGCTGAAGCCCGCCACGCGCACCATCGTGGTACCCGCCCCGGGCACCAACCGCATGGGTGGGGCGGCCCTGTCCGGCGAGGACGTCGTGCGGTGGGCCGAGGTGCTCCTGCGCGCCGTCGTCCAGGGCGACGCCTCCTACGAGACCGAGGCCACCACCTACCGCAAACGCCGCTGACGCACGCGCTGATGAGGGATGGCGCCTGAGAGCCTCAACCGGAGAGCCGGCCGTCCTGCATGGTCAGGACCCGGTCACAGGCCTCAGCCACCCGCGGATCGTGCGTGGCGATGATGAGGCAGCCGCCGTGACGAGCGCTCTGGGAGATGAGCAGTGACGTGACCTCCAGGGCGGTGACGGAGTCCAGCGACGCCGTGGGCTCGTCGGCCAGGATGCAGCGCGGCCGGTTGACCAAGGCCCGCGCCACGGCCACACGCTGACGCTCCCCACCTGAGAGCCGCGGGGGCGTGCTCTCCTCGGCCCAGGCGATCCCGACGTCGGCCAGGGCCTGTCTAGCCCGCTCATGCCTGTCCCTGCGCCTGGTGCGGGGCCTGCTGTACTCCAAGGGAAGGGCGACATTCGCCAGCACGCTCAGGTGGTCGATGACCGCCCCGCTCTGAGGGATGAGGCCCAGTAAGCGGTTACGGGTCCGGGCCCGCCTGTCCGGGTCGGAGGGGGCGGGGACGCCGTTGACAAGGACGCTCCCCGAGGTCGGTGGGATCGTCAGCCCCAGCACGCCCAGCAGCGTCGACTTGCCGCACCCGGAGGGCCCCACGACCGCCACCGACTCGGACCGGCCGATGGCAAGTGACACCGAGTCGAGTGCGTGGACCGGCTGACCGCCACGGTGGTAGTCGACGCTGACCTCGATCAGCTCCAAGGCCTGCGTCATCGGAGTCTCCCGAATCGCGCGAACTCGATTCGCACACGGCGGACCGTCGTCATGAGAAAGACCAGGTAGATGATGATGAGGATGCCCCCGGCTGCTGCTGCGGCGCCCCTCAACAGCGTGCTGGCTGCCAAGGCCAGGAGCGCCAGGGCCGGAAGCACCAGCATGGTGGCAGCCAGGAAGGCTGCCAGGCGCGTGGTGAGCTGAGCCGACGTCGCACCATAGAGATGACGCAGCAGCAGGTCGGCTCGCTCGCGGCGCAGCACTGACCGGATGGAGGCGCCGTAGGCGATGGAGACCAGGGTGGTCAGCCCCAGCAGGCCGACGCCGTGCATGGCAGCCCACACCAGGAGATTGCGGAAGCGCTCGGGCTGATCGGCGGCCAACCGGTGCGGAACCAGGGCGAGTCGGTCCTGTCTGGCAGCCGTGATGAACTGCTCGGTGTCGTCGTCGGTGGCGCGGAGCAGAACCGTGCGCCACACGGCCTCCTCCTGCTCGGTGCCATCCAGGTGATCCAGGCTCGAGGGCGGCAGTGCGATCAGCACCGACCTGTCCAGGTCGATCCCCACCGCAGCCGGGTCGAAGAGCGTGGCCGACGACGGCGTTCGGCCTGCTACCGGCACGCTGTGACCTCCGAGGTACAGCGGTCCGTCCACGGGATGGGGGACCTGGTCCCCGACCATGGCGCAGGGCGCCGGCGAGCAGAGCCTGGCTCCGGTCATGGCGTTCTGAGCGGCCTGCCCGACGACGATCACCACTGGATTGCCTCCGGCGAAGGAAGGGTCGTTGACTTCCACGTTGCCTATGACCATCGTGTAGGCCGAGCCCGAGGCGATGCGGTCACCCAGGTCCTCCATCAGACCGGAACTCGGATCGTTGTCCAGATCGCCGAGGTAGTAGGGCGTGAAGGTGGTGGCGTCGAGCTCGCGCAGGCGCTGGGCCGTCATGACCACTGACGTCTGGGTCATCACCTCGGCCAGTGTCATGGTGAGGATCGCGCTGACCAGCGTGAACATGAGAGCGATACCCGCGGTGCTCCAACGGTGGCGCCATGCGGCGCCCAGAGCGCCCGCGATCTCGGTGCGGATCATGCCCCGGCACCTCTGAGCCCGAGACGCAACCAGATGGCGAAGGTGAGCAGGCGTGCCATCCACAGCACGGCACCGCCCACCACCGCCCCCACGACCAGGACCCCCAGCTCCGGCGGCGAGAGCGGAGCCTGGGCGACCAACGCCGCCACAGCTCCTGCACCAAGCGCTCCGGCTGCGGTCCCCGCGATGACCCGAAGCAGCTCCCGGCCACAGCGCTCGCGGACCAGTGCCGCCTCGGTGGCGCCGACCATGCGACGCAGCCGGATCTCTCCGCGTTGCTCAGGCAGCGACAGCGCCAGGGACATGACGGTGCAGACGATCCCCAGGGCGGCGAACAGGGCGGCCGTGGCCACTGTGGTGTCGCGCACCAGCGACACCAGCGCCGGTTGGCGCTGGGTGCTCTCAACTGTCAGCCCGGACTCCTCCAACACAGAGCTGACACGTGCGATCAAGGCCGGGTCCGTTGTTCCCAGGAGCAGCTCCCCGGTGCCCAACGGTGCGCTACCGAGCGGCTCCACGAACTGCAGGCTGCTGGTCGAGGGCGTGACTCCCGGGATGCTCACGGTGCCGAGGACGGTGCGTCCGGCAGGTGCCAGCGGGGCCTGCCCGCGTGTCCTCCATACAGTGCTCGAATAGGTCCCGCGGATCGCAAAGAGACCAGGGCGCGAATCGGTATTCAGTGGGCCGGTCCAGTCGATGCGCTGCTTGGGATCGAGGACTACGAGGATGGGGTCGCCATCGCCCTGAGAGGCCTTGACCATACTGACGCCCTCCTGAGTAAGAAGTGCGCGCAGCTGCCGGGCGGCCGTGAGCTGCTGCTCCTCGGTTGCGGAGCGAGCGGAGCTGGACAGCGTGAGAGTCGTCGTCGGCCCGGGTATGCCGTAGGTCTCGGTTGACCGAGTCTGCCCCCACCACAGCGCCGCCAGAGCCAGGAAGGCGACCAGCATCCCGTAAACGACTGACAGTGCCCCGCCTGCCGACCTGCTGGCATGCGGGAGGAATCTGTCCCTTGTGCTCGCCAGTCGGGGAACGGACAGGCTGCGATCCTCACAGCCGGCGATTCTGGTGGCCGGGCTGATGAGCGAGTACCTCCCTGATGGCTGACCCGAGTGCTGACGGACAGGTGGCAGGCGTGTGACCACAGTGCGGCCGCTCAGCCGTGACGGCTCCCATGCCTCACCTATATCTACGGTGCCGTGTCGATCTCGGTCGCGCAACCGCTGGCTACTGCACGAGGGTCGGGGGCTACTGGGGGAGGGATGGGTGTACTCCACGTAGGTGGGGCTATCGTGCAGTACGCACAACCCCCGGCCAGTAGATCCCCACCCTCGTGGAGTAGGCCGACCCTCGTGCAGGACGTCTGCAGTGTGTCCGGAGCCGCGTCGGTGGGCGGCGGCGGACCGGCTGCGTGCGTCGTCGCAGGCGGAACGGTAGGGTCGGGGGCAGAAAAGTTGTGACACCATGTCGCCCTCCGGCGTCGTCCCCCTTCCAGGAGCAGACCGTGACCCGAAGCCTTGCCGCACGTACGCGCGTCCTCGCCGCCAGCGCTGCACTCCTCCTCGCCGTCGGGGCGCTCGCCGGCTGCTCCGACCACCCCGGTCGGGTGGCCGACATGCACTACACCGGCCTGGACGGGGCCCGCCACTCCGTGGTCGTCACTGAGAAGGACGTCGACGTCGTGGTCAAGGAGCTGGACTCCGCACTCGGCCGGGAGAACCTGGAGCATCAGGGTGTGAACCGGTCTCAGATCGCTAAGCTCCTTGTTCAGGCCCCCATCATGGTAGAGGTCGGCCGGGCCCACGGAGTGACCGTCACCGACGCGCAGACTGTGCAGTGGTCCAAGGAGCATCTGAGCTTCGAGCCCCGCCAGGCGGCAACGATCACCTACCTGCGGGCGATTGCCCTGTCTGGCGAATACCAGGAGCTCTATCAGCAGGGGCAGCAGGGGCAGGCCGTGATCGGCGAGCTGCAGAAGCTCTATAGCACGCTTGACGGTGATTTCTCGCCGCGCTACTCCGACAAGGCTCGGACCTGGTCGACCCAGACCGATCCCCGACTGGCATCCGGCAACAACCCCTTCGGAGGCGGCCTGCAGCAGGCCCCCCAGCAGCAGCCTCAGCAACAGCAGCAGAATCCCCAGCAGGGCGGTCAGCAGCCCGCCGACTCCAGCCAGACCGACGGGCAGGGCGAGACCGGTCAGGCCGACGGCGCTGCGGGCGAGGGTGGCCAGGGCACCGAGCAGCAGCCCGAGACCAACGGCCAGTAGGGCCGCTCAGCGCCCAGGACGACGGCGGAACCGAGGAGCCGTCGTCGTCCAGTGCCGTCCAGTGTTTCTCGCCGGGCGTGAACACTGTGCATTCCTCAGGACCATGGCCCTCGTGGTGGGGGTGCGGGCCCGCTAGGCTGGACCTGCATTCGGCAGTCGCGCGCGAGTGTGCCCGACGCCGACGACCGCATCACGACCCCCTCAGCAAGGAGCACCAAGTGGCCCTCATCGAGAACGTTCACGCCCGCGAGATCCTCGACTCCCGCGGCAACCCGACCCTCGAAGTCGAGATCCTTCTGGAGGACGGTGCTTCCGCTCGCGCCGCCGTCCCCTCGGGCGCCTCCACCGGTGCCTTCGAGGCCGTTGAGCTGCGCGACGGCGACAAGAGCCGTTACGGCGGCAAGGGAGTGGAGAAGGCCGTCGCCAACGTCAACGACATCATCGCCCCCGAGGTCATCGGCTTCGACGCCGCTGACCAGAGCGGCCTCGACCAGCTCATGATCGAGCTCGACGGCACCCCCAACAAGGGCAAGCTCGGCGCCAACGCCATCCTCGGCGTCTCCCTGGCCGCCGCCCAGGCCTCCGCCGAGTCCGCCGGCCTGGACCTGTTCCAGTACGTCGGCGGCCCCAACGCCCACGTCCTGCCCGTGCCCATGATGAACATCCTCAACGGTGGTTCCCACGCCGACTCCAACGTGGACATCCAGGAGTTCATGATCGCCCCCATCGGCGCCCCCACCTTCCGTGAGGCCCTGCGCATGGGTGCCGAGGTCTACCACGCCCTCAAGGCGGTCGTGAAGGAGCGCGGCCTGTCCACCGGCCTGGGCGACGAGGGCGGCTTCGCCCCCAACCTCGACTCCAACCGCGAGGCCCTCGAGCTCATCGTCGAGGCCATCGAGAAGGCCGGCTACAAGCCCGGCAAGGACGTCGCCCTGGCCATGGACGTCGCCTCCTCGGAGTTCTTCGACGACAAGACCAAGACCTACCAGTTCGAGGGCGAGGCCCAGGACACCGCCTCGATGGTCGAGTACTACAAGCAGCTCATCACCGACTTCCCGATCGTCTCCATCGAGGACCCGCTCTCCGAGGACGAGTGGGACGACTGGAAGCACCTCACCGAGCAGATCGGCGACAAGGTCCAGATCGTCGGCGACGACTTCTTCGTCACCAACCCTGAGCGCCTCGCCAAGGGCATCAAGCTCGGCGCCGCCAACGCCCTGCTGGTCAAGGTCAACCAGATCGGTTCCCTGACCGAGACCCTCGAGGCCGTCGAGATGGCCCACCGCGCCGGCTACAAGACGATGACCTCCCACCGTTCCGGTGAGACCGAGGACGTCACCATCGCCGACCTGGCCGTGGCCACCAACTCCGGTCAGATCAAGACCGGCGCTCCCGCCCGTGGCGAGCGCGTCAACAAGTACAACCAGCTCCTGCGCATCGAGGAGGCCCTCGGCGACGCCGCGGTCTACGCCGGCGCCGGTGCCTTCCCCCGCTTCCAGGCCTGAGCCTGACAGCGACCTGCCGACGCCGAGCCGCTGACTGACGCGGCGCCTCAGCCGCGACTCGACGACGACGCACCCCACCGCTTCGGGGCAGACGGGTTCTCCCGCCTGCCCCGAAGCGTTGTCTACGGGACGGTGCTGTTGCGCGTCCATCAGGGGGCGAGTGATGAGTGGGGCGTGAGCAACGCGCCCGGTGGGGTGCGTCCTCGCGCGGCCCCGGGTGAGGCAGGATGCCGGTATGACTCCACGCCGCCCCTCCTCCAGCCAGTCCGGGACGCGCCGTGTTGCCGGCGGCGCCCGGCCCCGTCAGGTTCCGGCCGAGCGGGCGGCCTCCGCGGCCGGGTCCGGTTCCGGCTCGGCCGCCTCCCGGTCCCGGGGCCTGCCGACGACGGCGCCCGGGCGGACCCTGCCGCCCAGGGTCGTCATCCTGGCGGTCGTGTGCCTGCTGGCCTTCGTCGTCATCTTCACCTCCCTGCGCGCCTACCTGTCCCAGCAGGCCCAGTACGACGCCGTCGTCGACAAGATCAAGGAGGCCTCCGACACCTCCACCACCCTGGAGAACGAGCTGGCCCAGTGGAAGGACGACACCTACGTGCGCTCCCAGGTGCGTGAGCGCCTCGGCTACGTCATGCCCGGCGACACCAGCTACGTCGTCGTCGGCGCTGACTCCATGAAGGAGACCGAGGCCGGCGGCGGGGCCACCCCGGGCTCCCAGGACGCCCCCTGGTACCAGGAGCTCCGGGACTCCTCGCGGGCCGCCGGCCAGGCCAGTAGCACCGCCCCGGCAGGATCGAAGGACGGGGTGGACGGCAAGACCCTCAACCCCGCCCAGAAAGAGCTGCCGACCGGCGAGCCCAACCAGACGCCGTCGGATCCGCCCAAGACCACGCCGAAACCGGCCGCCACCCCGCAGACGAAGGAGACCCCGTGAGCCCCACCCCCCAGACGCAGGAGCCGGTGTCGTCGGCCGACCTCGAGGCCCTGGCCGAGCAGCTGGGGCGGGTGCCGCGCGGAGTCGTCGCCATCGCGGCCCGCTGCGTGTGTGGGCGCCCCACGGTGGTGCGCACCGCCCCGCGCCTCGACGACGGCACTCCCTTCCCGACCAGCTACTACCTCACCCACCCGGCCGCTGTGAAGGGCTGCTCCACCCTGGAGGCCGAGCACCTCATGGAGACCTTCAACGCCGACCTGGCCGCCGACGCCGAGCTGGCCGCCGCCTACGCCGCCGCCCACGCCGACTACCTGGCCCGCCGCGCCGAGCTCGGGCAGGTCCCTGAGATCGAGGGGGTCTCCGCCGGCGGCATGCCCACGCGCGTCAAGTGCCTCCACGCCCTGCTCGGGCACGCCCTGGCCGCCGGGGCCGGCGTCAACCCCATCGGTGACCGCACCCTGGAGGTTCTGCGCGAGCGCGGACTGTGGGATCCTGAGCGCTGCTCCTGCTAAGCGGCAGGGACACCCTGTTCCTTCCTTCCCGACCCAGCCCAGGAGGCCGCCGCCATGACCCGCGTCGCCGCAATCGACTGCGGCACCAACACCATCCGTCTCCTCATCGCCGAGGCCGACCGCGACGACTCCGGGCGCCCCCGCCTGGAGGTGCTGCGCCGTCGCAACGAGATCGTGCGCCTGGGCCAGGGCGTGGACCGCACCGGCCTGCTCGACCCCGAGGCCCTGGAGCGCACCCTGGCGGCCGTGGCCTCCTACGCCGCCGACTGCGCCGAGCTGGGCGTCGCCCCCGGAGGCGACGTACGGCGCTTCGTGGCCACCTCCGCCACCCGCGACGCCCGCAACCGCGAGGACTTCGTGGCCGGGGTCAGGCGCCTGCTGGGCATTGAGCCCGAGGTCGTCAGCGGCCAGGAGGAGGCCCGCCTGTCCTTCACCGGTTCGCTGCTGGGCTCCCGCGGGTCAGAGGGCGACCAGGCAACGGGGCGGGGCGGGTGCGCGCCGGCGCGGCTCGTCGTCGACCTCGGGGGCGGCTCCACCGAGCTGGTCCTGGGCGTGGACGCCCCCAGCGCCGCCATCAGCCTGGACACCGGCAGCGTGCGCATCACCGAGCGCTTCCTGGCGGGCGGCGTCACCCCCGAGTCCGAGGCCGCCGCCCGGGCCGAGGTGCGTGGCCTGCTCGATGAGGCCGAGCGGGTAGTCGACCTGTCCGCCCCGGGGCGGCTGGTTGGCCTGGCCGGCACCATCACCACCGTCACCGCCCACGCCCTGGACCTTCAGGCCTTCGACCCGCAGGCCCTGAATGGTGCTGAGCTGAGCCCGCAGACGGTCCTGGCCTCCTGTGAGGCGATCATCCACTCCACGCCTGAGCAGCGCGCCTCCTGGGGCTACCTGGCCCCCGGCCGCCGCGACGTCATCGCCGCGGGAGCCCTCGTGTGGAGCGAGGTCGTCTCCCGTGTCGTGGAGCGGACCACCGCCGCCGGGCGCCCGCTGCAGCGGGTCACCACCAGCCTCTACGACATCCTCGACGGCATCGCCCTGTCGCTCGTGCCCGAGCCGGGGCCGGCCGAAGGGGCCCGGGTGTGAGCGCGACGCCGCTGACCTGGGGCGGGCGCAGCATCCCCGGCCCCGGTGGCCTGCCCGCGGTGGCGGTCTCCCTGATCGGGCCGAGCCTCGCCCACGCGCGGCCCCAGGCCCGCAGCGCCGTCGAGGCCGGTGCGGACGTCCTCGAGCTGCGCGTCGACCTGCTTGAGGAGGTCGGCGCCCTGGCTGCCCCCGGCCCGCTGGACGCGGCCACGGCCACCGCCCAGGTCCTGGAGTGCCTACGGGGACTGGGGGAGGCCATAGACGGCGCTGACGCCGACGGTGTTGACGCCGATACCGGCGCCCCGGTGCTGCTCACCTGCCGCACCGCGGCCGAAGGGGGCCGGGCCCACCTGGATGACGCCGCCTACGGCGCCCTCCTGCGCTCCGTCCTCGACGGGCTCGCAGACTGGGCGCCCGAGCGCCGTCCGGCCGCCATCGACGTCGAGGTCCAGCGCGGCTGTCTGCCTCAGGCCTGCACGCAGGCCCACGGCCTGGGGATCGGCGTCGTTGCCTCCTTCCACGACTTCGAGGCCACCCCGTCCGATGAGGTCCTCGAGGAGGTCCTGGCCCGCATGGCCTGTGAGGGCGCCGACCTGGCCAAGATCGCCGTATGGCCCACCAGTGCCGACGACGTCGCCCGCCTCCTGGGCGTGTGCGCGCGGGCCACGGCCGGCGCGGGGGAGCGCGGCGGCCTGGGGGTGCCCGTGGCCGCCATGTCCATGGGGGCGCTCGGGGCGGTCAGCCGTGTGGCGCCGGCCTTCGGGACGGCGCTGACCTTCGCCGTCGTCCCCAACGAGCAGGGACTGGCCCGGGCCTCCGCTCCCGGCCAGCTGCCGATCCAGGACGTGCGCCGCTGCCTGGAGCTGCTGCGGGCCTGAACGATGGTCCGCACCCGCGAGTTCATGTTGGCATCGGTTGGCCTACTGCTCGAGTTCGTAGGGTAGGTCCTGCGTTCGGGGGGTAAGGGTACGAACGCGACCCCTACGGTACGAACGCGTGGAACCTGGTGGGGCTAGACGTCGAGCCTGCGCAGGAGCTGCGCGGGCGGAAGGGCCCCATCCTCGATGTAGGCGCGGAAGACGGGGGCGGCCTGCTGACCGGTGAAGACCTCCTCGGGGTGCAGACGCAGGGAAAAGGGCTCGAGACCCCCGTTGTCCCAGGTGATCGTGGTCCACGCTCCGGGGTCGGCGACGGGCTCGCGGGCCACGGCGTAGTGCTCGTAGGAGTCGTCCTCGTGGGTCACGCGGATCTCGACGCTCATGGCCGCTGAGGAGCCACCGCACTGGATGAAGGTGGCCCGCGCCGGAGAGGACTCCGGAACCTCGTCCATATGCGTCATCCCGTCGGGCAGCGCCCACACCACGACGGCAAAGTGCCTCGCGCCGTCCAGGTAGGCGGGCGAGGTGAGCTTACGGGCGACCTCATCGGCGACGAGCCGCGGGGTCTGGGGCTGCAGGAAGACGTCGATGGGACCGTTCCTGCCGACGATGTACTGGGCGAAGTACCTCATGGTCTGCTTTCTGCTCGTCGGATGTGGGAGTCCCGCCAACGGTGCGAGGCGCTGGCGGGCTCGGGGCCTTGCCCTCCGGATGATCTCAGGTTCCTCACCCGTTGAGTGCCCCCGTGGCCGGGACATGGGGACAAGTCCCCGCCCCGGCCTCCGTGAGCGCGGGCCACCGGTCGCACGGCGCGAGTAGTCTTCGCTGCACCCGCAGTGCCTCGCGACGGGCCTGGTCGCAGGCGGGGCCGGGAGCGAAGGAGGGGCGAGCATGACCGAGTACGGGAGGCGCGGCGTCGTCGGCATGGGGCTCGCCGGTGGAACGGCACTGGCACTGGGCGGTTGCGCCCCAGCGCAGGACGGTCGGTCGCGGCCGGGTGCGACGCCGACGTCGGATGGCCGTTTCGCGACCTTCACCGAGTATGTCCCCGTGACGCTGGAGATCCGCACCGATCTGGGACGCCTCGACAGACGCATGCCGGGCGTCACCATCTCCTCGGCCCACTGGGTCATGCAGTACCAGCAGGAGCAACGCGAGGTCCTGCCTCCGCAGGACCGCCCGATATGGATACACGGGGTGCTGGCACTCGAACCCGCCAGCACTCGGGCGCTCGCCGAGGCGTCGAGTGGGAAAGCCGATCCGCTCCCCGGTATCTACCCCGACCTGCGCCAGTACGTCCCCGAGGACAAGGCCTTCACCACAGTCCCGAAGGAGAAGGCCGATGCGATTTTCGACATCGAGCACATGATGGAGGATGACCCGAGCCGTTTTAATTCTCCCCACTTTGAGACCGGGCAGGTCGCCATCTGCGCTGACGCCAACCTCCTGATCTTCATTGCGACGGAATGGCATACGTGACGCGCCTGACCGGCTGCAGGCCTGCGGCCCGCGCGTTCGTAGGTTAGCCCTCGCGTTCGTACCCTTAACCCTCGACCGCGCGGTATAAGGTACGAACGCGCGAGCCGCTCCGGTCTGACAGGGGCTCAGCGCGCGTACCGGCTCCACGACGGCCTCTAGGTGGGGCGCCTCACCGGCTGCGTGGCTGTTCGCGCGCCCTGCCCATGCCGTAGTCTTGCCCACGTTGCCCCGGCGAGGGACGCGCCAGTACGGCGCGCATCCGTGATCGACGTGGTGGTACCTGGCGGTACTGCGCGTCGTCGCGCCCAGCCGGACCACCATCAGCCGCGGGGCACCGGGCCCCGCCTCATCCGCAAGGAGAGCCACATGGCCAATAACGCCATCACCCTCAAGGCCCAGGACCGCACCGAGTTCGGCAAGGGCTCGGCCCGCCAGGCTCGCCGCGCCGGCCAGGTCCCCGCCGTCGTCTACGGCCACGGCACCGAGCCCCGCCACGTCCTGCTCGAGGAGCACGCCACCCGCATGGCCCTGCGCAGCAACGACAACGCCCTGGTCGAGCTGGATATTGCCGGCGGCGAGACCCTCCTGGCCCTGGCCAAGGACGTGCAGCGCCACCCCATCCGCCCCGGCGTGCAGCACGTCGACTTCCTCCTGGTGAACCGCAACGAGCGCGTCGACGTCGAGGTCCCGGTCACCGTCATCGGTGAAGCCACCCCCGGCACCATCCACATGATCGAGGCCGCCACCGTCATGGTCTCCGCCCCGGCCGTCTCCGTGCCCGAGACCATCGAGGTCGATGTCACCGGCATCGACGCCGGTACCGTCCTGACCATCGCCGACATCACCCTGCCCAAGGGCGTCGAGGCCGTCGCCGACGCCGAGACCGCCGTGGTCAACGTGGCCAACGAGCACGCCGTCGCCTCCGAGGTCCCCGAGGACGCTCCCGCTGAGGACGACGACGAGGCCGAGGCTGAGTGAATCGCGCGTGACTGACATGTCCAGCCACGACGACGCGCCGGCAGGCACCACCCGCGCCGCCCGCGCCGGGCTCATCCCGGGGTGGGGCGCATGAGTGAGGCCTGGCTCGTCGTCGGGCTGGGGAACCCCGGGACCCGGTACGCCCGCAACCGCCACAACGTCGGCTATATGGTGCTCGACGTCCTGGCTGAGCGCACCGGGTCCCGGTTCTCCCAGCACAAGAAGGCCCGCGCCCGTGTGGCCGAGGGCCGGCTGGGCATGATGCCGGGCGGAGCCCCCGGCCCCCGCGTCATCCTGGCCGCGCCCTCGGTGCTCATGAACCTCTCCGGCGGCCCCGTGGCCGGGCTCGTCTCCTACTACGGGATCGACCCCGACAGCCGCCTGCTCGTCATCCACGACGAGCTCGACCTTCCCGCCCACGAGCTGCGCCTCAAGCGCGGCGGCGGCGAGGGCGGTCACAACGGCTTGCGCTCCATCAGCAAGTCCATCTCCACCAAGGGCTACGCGCGCCTGCGTGTAGGCATCGGCCGCCCGCCGGGACGCCAGGACCCCTCCGACTTCGTCCTGTCCGACTTCCCCGGTCGCGAGCGTGCCGACCTCGGCGTCACCCTGGAGCAGGCTGCCGACGCCGTCGAGCAGGTCGTCACAGCCGGCTTCGACGACGCCCAGCAGCGCCTCCACGCCCCCCGCTGACGTTCGGCTGCCTCATCGGGCCGCGTGGGACAGATGCTCTTGGCAACCATCCGCGCTGTTCGTTCCTCACAGCGCTCCCGCCAGGCCCGTCCACGCCTTCGAGCACCTGTCTCACCCGATCAGCCGAAACCGGCTCAGCGACGCTGCTGGTCCTCAGGCCATGAGGCCGGTCTCGTAGGCGACGACGACGGCCTGGACCCGGTCGCGCACGTCGAGCTTGGCGAGCACGTTGCCCACGTGGGTCTTGACGGTGGTGGCTGAGACGACGAGGTGCGCGGCGATCTCCGCGTTCGACATGCCTTGGCTCATGAGCACGAGGATCTCCTTCTCGCGCGGGGTCAGCGAGTCGATCCGCGGGTCCGAGGAGGACTGGGCCGGCGCGTCCGAGCTCGGCAGCGAGGCGGCGAACATCTCCAGCATCCGCTGGGTGATGCGCGGCGAGACGACCGCCTCCCCGGAGGCTACGGTGCGGATGGCCTCGGCGAGCTCGGTGGGCCGGGTGTCCTTGAGCAGGAAGCCGGAGGCCCCGGCGCGCAGCCCGGCGAAGGCGTACTCGTCCAGGTCGAAGGTGGTCAGGATGAGCACGCGCGTGCCCGGGCACTCCTGGGCGATGCGCTCGGTGGCCTCGATGCCGTTCATGCCCGGCATGCGCACGTCCATGAGGATGACGTCGGGGTGCAGGGCCCTGGCCTGGGCCAAGGCGGAGGCCCCGTCGGAGGCCTCGCCGACGACAGTGATGTCCTCCTCGGCCTCCAGCACCATGCGGAAGCCCATGCGCATGAGCGCCTGGTCGTCGGCGAGCACGACGCTGACCGGGCCGGTGACCTCGCCGGGGCGCTCCGACCCGCCCGGCTGGAGGGGGTCGCTGCTGCTCACAGGGGCGTCTGCCATGAGAAAGTCCCTTCGTCATGCTCGTCCCAGCGCAGGACTGCGCGGACTCGCCAACCCGTGGGCGTCGGGCCAGCCTGTACGGTCCCACCATAGACCGATGCGCGTTCCCGCATGCCGATCAGCCCTTTACCGGATCCGTGCATCGGGCGCGTGCCGGGGGCGGCCTCGTTGTCCACGGTGAGGACCACGGTGCCGATGTGCCGTTCGACGTCGACGCTGACGGCCGGCGTCGTCGGGGCGTAGCGCAGCACGTTGGTCAGGGCCTCCTGGGCGATGCGGAACACGGTGAGCTGGAGGGCCTTGTCGTCTGGGAGCGCGGCACCCACCCACCGGTAGGTGACCGGCACCCCCGCGGCCACGAAGCGTTTGACGAGCTCAGTGATGTCGGCTTGCTCGGGGGAGGGGGCCAGGGGCAGGTCGCCGCGGGAGCGGTCGCCCGCGCCGTCGGTGGCCTGCTGGCGCAAGTTCGCGATGGGGGCGCTGGGCTCGACCGGCGTCACCGTCCCCAGGGGGGCGAACTCGGGCACCGGCAGGTCGCGGACCTCGCGCTGGTGGGCCGACGACGGTGAGCCCTCTGAGGGGGCCGAGGCGGAGGCGTGCCCCGCGGTGACTGAGGGGTCCTCCCGCAGGACCCCCACCAGGCGGCGGGTGTCGGCCAGGGCACTGCGTCCGGCCTCGGCCAGGGTCTCCATGGCCTGCTTGGCCGTGGCCGGATCGCGCTCCACGGTGGCGGCGGCGCCGTCGGCCATGGTGATCATGACGGCCAGGGAGTGGGCGACGACGTCGTGCATCTCCCGGGCGATGCGACTGCGCTCCTCGGCAGCCGCCAGCAGTACCGCCTGCTCGCTTGCCAGAGCCATTCGGGCCGAGCGGAGCTCCATGGCCTTGAGCCGCAGCCGGGCGGAGCGGGCGTTGAAACCGAGTAGGATGCCGACCAGGATGAGGAGAGCGAGGATGACGGTGGTACGCAGGAGCTCCCCGACCGATAGACCAGGAGTTGTCAGGCTGAGGTCCACCATGAGAACCGTCAGGGATACCGCCCCCGCGGTCCATGCGGCGGCCGGCCTGCGGTGCGAGGCGATGGCGCCCAGTGAGAAGGGGACTGATATCAGCTCCATGCCGCTGACGCCGATGGACGCGTACAGCAGTTGCTCCGCAGTGAGATGGAAGGCCCACTGGACTCCGAATTGATAGATCTCCGGGATCAGGAGGATGGCGGCCCAGCTCCACAAAGGGACGCGTCGGCGAAGTGCCAGCGCGATCCCCGTCAGTGCGATCGCGATCAACGCCAGGGGCAGGATGGGGTAGGTGCTCGCCGGGCTGCTTGGCCGCAGCAGAAACGTGACACCTGTGAAGAAGGCGTATGTGACGACGCCGGCGGCGATGGAGATGTCGATGATCATCGGGTGGCGGTGGTACCACGTGCGGATCGCTCGCAGCAGGCCCCGTGGCTCGGGCGGGAGCTCCAGGTCGTCCTCGTTGGGCATGGTGGCGCCGTGACGGCCGGGCTGAGGGGGCGGCAGCTGGCTGGACATAGGACTCAGTGTGTCATTCCAGGGGGTCATGATTGACGTCGACTTGTGCGGCTGAGGGACCCGCTTCCGACGATGGGGGTTCTTCCCGTGCCTGTCGGAGGCGGGGCCGGCCGGCTCAGGCGTCGCGCCGGGAGAAGACGAACCAGGCTGCGATGAGTGGGATGAGCGCCCAGGCGGCGAAGACCGCGATGGCCTGGCCGTGGGTGAGGAACTGAGCGCCCTGGCCGCCCCACTCGGTGGTGCGCTGGAACGGGTCGGAGACGGCCTCGGAGACCGTGCTGGGCAGGCAGCCGATGATCTTGTAGACCCAGTCCCACTTGCTGGCCGCGAGCTGGAGGGGAGCGGTGATGACGAACAGGAGGGAGACGATCACGGTGATGGTGCCGGCGGTGGAGCGTAGCAGGAAGCCGAGCCCCAGAGCCATGAGGGCGATGACGGCGAAGACCAGGCCCGAGCCCCAGATATAACCGGCGTAGTGCGAGTCGGTGAGTGAACCGGCGTGCTCACCGATGAAGGGCTTGGAGATCGCCCAGGACAGGAAGACGGACAGGCTTCCCAGGAGGAAGGAGACGATGGCCAGGACCACTGCCTTGGACGCCAGGAGCTGCCCGCGCTTGGGGACGGCGGCCAGGGAGGAGCGGATCTGTCCGGAGGAGTACTCCCCGGTGATGATGAGGGCTCCCAGGACTGCGACCACGATCTGTCCGAATGTCAGGCCTTGAGTGATGAGGTCCTTGGCCGTGTCCTGGTACTCCTCGGTCCGTCCGAGGATGGCGGTGAGGCCGGCCCCGAACAGGACGGTCAGGGCGATGGTGATGAAGGAGGTGATCCAGGTCGAGCGCAGGGACCAGAACTTGATCCACTCCGCGCGCACGGAGCGCAGGATGGTCTGGCGGCTCTGGATGCGTGGTCCGGCTGGGCGCGGTGCGGGGCCTGCGGGGGCGGTCCCGACGGCGGTGCGCACCGGTGCGGGGCCTGCGGGGGCGGCAGAGACATGTACTGGGGTGTGGGTACTCATGGCTTGGCTGGACCTTCTGTGGTGAGACGGATGGAGCGGTCGATGGCGGGCGCGGCGCGCTGGGGCGCGGGCCTCAGCCCCGGGCGGGGCCCTGCGGCACGGCCTGGCGCATCTGGGTCTGGGAGGCGGGGTCGGTGCGGTACTCCACGGAGTCGCTGGTCAGAGTCATGTAGGCCTCTTCGAGGCTGGCGCGGATGGTGGTGAGCTCGTGCAGGACGATGCCGCCCTGGGCGGCCAGCTCGCCGATGGTGGCGGCGGTGGTCGCGGTGGTCTCCAGGACGTTGGGGGCCACGGGCCGGGCGGCCAGGTTGCGGGAGGCCATCAGCTCGGCGAGCTGGGTGGCCTGAGGGGAGGCCACGCGCACCCGGTCGGTGGTGGCCGAGGCGATGACGTCGTCGACCGGGCCGGCCGTGAGGATCCGGCCGCGGCCGATGACCAGGAGGTGGTCGGCGGTCTGGGCCATCTCGCTCATGAGGTGGGAGGAGATGAACACGGTGCGGCCCTCGCCAGCCAGGCGGCGGCAGGTCTCACGCACCCACTTGACGCCCTCGGGGTCCAGGCCGTTGACGGGCTCGTCGAACAGGAGCACACCGGGGTCGCCCAGCAGGGCCGCTGCGATGCCCAGGCGCTGGCCCATACCCAGGGAGAAGCCCTTGACGCGCTTCTTGGCCACCGGGGTCAGGCCGGTGATGTCCAGGACCTCGTCGACCCGCTTGGCGGGGATGCCGTTAGAGGCGGCCAGCTGGCGCAGGTGGTTGCGGGCGCTGCGCGAGCCGTGCAGACCCTTGGCGTCCAGCAGGGCTCCGACCTCGCACAGGGGGGCCGACAGCTGCCGGTAGGGGCGCCCGTTGATCGTGACCTTGCCGCTGGTGGGCTTGTCCAGGCCCATGATCATGCGCATCGTGGTGGACTTGCCCGCCCCGTTGGGGCCCAGGAAGCCGGTGACGGTGCCGGGCTCGACGGTGAAGGAGATGTTGTCCACCGCCGTCTTCTTGCCATAACGCTTGGTGAGATTGACTGCCTCGATCATGATGTTCTCTCTTCGACGTGGGCCGCTGGCCAGGGGGTGGGTGGTTCGCCGTGGTTCTTCCAGGGGCTTGCCCCAAGGAGCAACCAGATGGCTTCAGCCTAGGAGCGCGCCGGCGTCGGCGAATCGGCCGAGGTGACGAACCCGGGGCCTGTCGGGGTGGGTCCGCCAGGGGGAGGAGGGTCCTCCTGGAGGATGAGAACTGATTGGTCGATGCGAGCCGGCGGAGGCTGCCGAGGAGGCCGGCGCTCGGAGCACGAGTGGGGACCTCTCCCCTGAGGGCTACGTTGTGAGGGAAATGGGTTCCCCTGACCGTGCGGGGGCTGCGCATAATGTGCGCAGTTTCCGGCGCCGGCCCTTTCCGGCCGGACCGGACTGCGAGCGACGGCCTCTCCGGGCCGACGGTCCCAGCCCCCTCAGAGAGGATGAGAGGAACATGTCCAACCCCTTCTTCAGCCGAAGCACCGCTTTCAAGGCCGGCGGCCAGGCTCCCGGGACCGCCCCGGCTCAGACGCCCAACGGCTACCCCACGATGCCCGGCTACCAGGCCGGCCAGTACGGCCAGCAGGCCGCCGGCTACGGCCAGCAGTACGGGCAGCAGTACGGGCAGAGCGCCAACCCGTATGGCAACCAGTACGGCCAGCAGACGGCCGGATACGGCCAGGTGACCCCCGAGCAGATGGCCGGTCTGGAGGCCCAGTACCAGGCGCCGTCGGCCACCAACGCGGACATGCGCCGCATGACCTACGACGACGTCATCATCCGCACCGCCGGCATGTTCGCCGTCATCCTGGCCACCGGCGCCCTTTCCTGGAGCCTGGTGACCAATGAGGCGACTCGTGGTCTGGGCGTCATGGCGATGTTCGCCGGTGCCATCGGCAGCCTCGTCCTGGGCCTGGTCAACAGCTTCAAGCGGGAGCCCTCGCCGGCTCTCATCCTGGCCTACGCGACCTTCGAGGGGCTGCTGCTGGGCAGCTTCTCCGGCGTGATGGAGGCCCTCTACGAGGGCATCGTCGTCCAGGCCGTGCTCGCGACGCTGGCCACCTTCGGCGCCATGCTCGCGGCCTACTCCTACGGCGGCTTCCGGGTCCAGGGAAGGTTCCGTCGAGTGGTGGTCGTGGCCACCTTCGGCTACATGATCTTCAGCCTCATCAACTTCTTCCTCATGGTGACCGGCCTGACCACCGGCGCCTGGGGCCTGCGCTCCCTGACCATCATGGGGATCCCCCTGGGTGTCCCGCTGGGAATCCTCGCGGTCATCCTGGCCTCCTTCTTCCTGGCGATCGACTTCGAGTCCATCGGGAATGGGGTCCGCAACGGGCTGCCCCAGCGCTACGCCTGGGCGGGGGCCTTCGGCCTCGTCGTCACTCTCGTGTGGCTCTACGTGGAGTTCCTGCGCCTGCTGAGCTACTTCCGCGACTGAGCTCACGGCGCGGGGTCGGGGGATCGGTGCGTCCGATCCGGCTCGACGTCACCACCTCGGCTGGGGCCGGGACGCGGCTGGTGCGTCCCGGCCCCAGCCGTGTACTCGGTGGCTTCGGGCCTGTTCCCGTGCCTGCCACTGCCTGACCCGCTCGCCGGGTTCGCGCTGGGCCGAGGCCCGCTGCGGCGTCGAACCGGGGGCCTCACGTAGGCTCACCGCATGATCAACACCAACATGCCCTCCGTCGAGGGCGCCAAGGGCACCAAGCCCACGCTCACCTTCCCCGGGCCCGAGGCCCCCGAGGGGCTCCAGGTCCAGGTGCTCGACGCCGGCGACGGCCAGGTGGTCGAGGCCGGCGACACGATCGTGGCCAACTACCTGGGCCAGATCTGGGGCGGCAACGTCTTCGACAACTCCTACGACCGCGGCCAGCCGCTGAACTTCCAGGTCGGCGTCGGCATGGTCATCCGCGGCTGGGACGACGCCCTCGTAGGCCAGCGCGTGGGCTCGCGCCTGCTGCTGTCCATCCCCTCCGAGCTGGGCTACGGCGACCGCGGCGTCCCGCAGGCCGGTATCCGAGGCGGCGACACCCTCGTCTTCGTCACGGAAATCCTCGGCGTCATATGAGCCGGGCTCACTGAGCCACCGGCCGCGCGTTCGTAGGGTAGGTCTCCGGTTCGTACCCTTAACCCCTGTGTTGTCTCATG
>NZ_JASPFC010000040.1:0-21670 GCF_031296635.1 Actinomyces acetigenes | reverse complement strand
CTTCCGGCCGCGCCGGCCGGGCCCCTCGCGGCCGCACCCCCGGCCGCAACGCCACCACCTCTGGCGGCGCCTCCGGCGGGGATGAGTAGACGGGCTACGAGCAGCTCGAGCTGGAGGCGGGGAGAGGTGGCGCCGACCATGGCGGTCAGGGCCTGGGCAGTGGTGTCGGCGGCCCGCGAGAGGGCGGCGGCCCCCATGGTGCGGGCCTGCAGGTCCATGCGTTCGAGCTCATCGACCGGCAGGGAGCCGAGCGCCGCACCGGCCTCGGAGCCGGCCAGGGCGATGACGAGCAGGTCGCGCAGCCGGGCCAGCAGGTCCTCCACGAAGCGGCGGGGGTCGTGCCCGGAGGAGACGACCCGGTCCACCACCCGGAAGACGCCGGCGCCGTCGCCCGCCGCGATGGCGTCGACGCACTGGTCGAGCATGGTGGTGTCGGTGTAGCCCAGCAGGGCGACGGCCCGCTGGTAGTCGACGCCGCCGTCGTGCGCCCCGCCGATGAGCTGGTCCATGACCGAGAGGGTGTCGCGCACGGAGCCGCCGCCGGCACGCACCACGAGGGGGAAGACGCCGGGGCCGATCTCGACGCCCTCGGCCCGGCACAGGTGGCCGAGGTAGCCCTCGAGGACATCAGGTGGGACGAGGCGGAAGGGGTAGTGGTGGGTGCGCGAGCGGATGGTGCCGATGACCTTCTCCGGCTCAGTGGTGGCGAAGATGAACTTCACGTGCGCCGGCGGCTCCTCGACGAGCTTGAGCAGCGCGTTGAAGCCCTGCGCGGTGACCATGTGGGCCTCGTCGAGGATGAAGATCTTGTAGCGGTCGCGGGCCGGGGCAAAGGCGGCGCGCTCGCGCAGGTCGCGGGCGTCGTCGACGCCGTTGTGGCTGGCGGCGTCGATCTCGACGACGTCGAGGCTGCCGGGTCCGCCGGTGGCCAGGTCCCGGCAGGAGGGGCAGGTGCCGCAGGGGGTGTCGGTGGGGGCCTGGGCGCAGTTGAGGCAGCGGGCCAGGATGCGCGCCGACGTCGTCTTGCCGCAGCCGCGCGGGCCGGAGAAGAGGTAGGCGTGGGTGACGCGGTCGGCCCGCAGCGCCGCCATGAGCGGAGCGGTGACATGGTCCTGCCCGATGACCTCCTGGAAGGTGTCGGGGCGGTAGCGGCGGTACAGAGCGGTGGTCACGGCCCGAGCCTAATCGGCCGGGCCGACACCGTGCGAGGCTCCGGGCGGGTCAGGTTCCGTCTGGGCGTCCCGCTTCGGCTGAGACTCCGAGAGACGGCCTTCGACATCAGAACGGCACCTCGATCATCGGTTAGCGAGGATGAGGTCCGAAGAACCTGTCACCGTTCAGGTGGATCATGTGCGTGGGATCCGAGGCCAACCACACCTCGGTCTCCCATGCCAAATCACCGAGAAACCTCCTCATGATCGATCGGTTGGGGAAACAGGAGACATAGACGACACCAGCCGACGAACCAGCGAACATACGAGACAGCTCGCTGTAGCGAATGTGGTCCACAGGACCGTGCGTTGAGGCAGCTTCCACAAGGAACAGCCAGTTCTTGCTGGCCTGGTAGACCACCAGGTCCGGCATTTTTCCATGCTCATCGACCACAACACCCAGCTCAGCAAGGCGATCACGCTCGAAGGTCGCCAGCTTCTCGTCAGCATCACCCACATAGAGAATCTCACCACCAGGGACAAAGTAGGCACAGAAATCTTCCACCATCGCTTTGATGAGGATGTTCTGCCCCCCACCCTTCAACGTGAACACCCCGCCATCCGGCGTGGTAACCGGAATGCGCGTGAGATCACGGGCAGCCCTGTACTTCGCTTCAAGGCTCCCAACCTCAGCCAGATACTCCTCAACAGCCGGGACGAAGTCAGGCGTCCCATAGAGCCTGATCGTCAACAAGGCCTCCGGATTGAGACGGTAATTGTTTTTCGAAGAGTTGGTTGGTCGACCCGGGTTATCGTCGTTGTAGAGACAGAATCCCGCATCAACAAACTGATGGAGGACGAAGCGGCGGATGGTCTCACGCGAGTTCTCGGCGATGGGATGGCTCAGCGGGCCACGCATCCAGTCCAAGATGGCCCGCACACCCATACGTTCATTGGTGGAGTCGGTCCACGTATTGTTCTCATCAAGCCCAGCGAGAGCCAAAAGCGTGCGCGCCGAGGCCTCATTCGTTCGCCTACTATCGAATCCGAACGCCCGAAGGATATCCTGGGCTTCCTGGACGGTACTCACGCCGCCTCCATGCGCTCAGCTGCCATCACCTGACGAACAGCATCGTCGGGCCCCAACTCACTCCGCCCCAGAAGAAGTAGCCGTTCAATACTAGGGAACTTCATCTTCCTCAGGTCGCCGGCGTTAACTTGAGTATGACCAGAGAACACACGAAAGAAGTCATCTACCTGCTTAGAGTTCAGCCAGACAGCCAGGCCAAGCGCCAGCTCACGATCCACCCCCCGCCCAGAACAGTGAATATAGTTTAGCTTGTTATCAAAAGCAGGCTGACGCACATCATCCGACCAGACTGCGGCCACGATTCGACGCCTCTCCTCCTTGGCGGAGAACCTCTTCACCAGAACATAAGTACCCGCTGGCACCAGCACTTTCGACCTCAACGGCCCCTCAGCATGAAACCACTGAGGTTTCTTGATCGAGGGACGCGGATGAAGAACCACGTTGTCAACAATGTTGGCCGAGTAGACCATTGGCACAACATCATTGCCGCAACTGTTCCTGAGGTGTTCTCGCAAACGAAAGTCCACCACACGTCCAGTTGAGACAGCGAGTCCCAGATCAGTCAAACTGTAGTGAGCACACCGCATCCATTCAACAGCCTCAGCATCCTCACGCGAGGCAGGAACGAAGACAAAATCATCAGTGACGACCTGAGAAGCCGGGACGTCTCGAACCGTCGGCATATCGCGGTGATCCACGGACGAGGACAGGCGGACGACTGGGGGCTGCACCCCACGTGTCACAGACACGATAATCGTCTCCTGGAGTACTCCAAGGTCCCCGAACACCTCAGAACGAGACTGGAAGGTATGGATACCGTCGATTCCGAAAGAAGCCAGCAGAGTTCGACGGAACTGCCTGAAATAGGTGCCGTTCATCCAAGAACGCGGAGTGATAGAAACCTGTTGCCCATCAGCGTCCAGCAAAATGGCTCCAAGTGCCATGAATCCCGCATAAATGTTGGGAACCCCAATCCCGACAGTACGCAAATTCCTGTCCAAGGCCGACCCCGAACGGATCTTTCGGTAGGGCGGATTCTGAATCACGAGATCGAAGCGCTCATCAGTGCGCAGCGCCCAGTCAACAAAGTCACCCTTCACTAGAGCAGTAACAACCCTCGCCTCCATCTCACAGTCCGCAAGAGTGTCAGCCAGGACGGGCCACAGGGTCCGATCCGCCTCAACTGCAGTCAGCACCACCTGAAGATCCGGCCGCTCCCGTCTCAGGCGATCAACCACCGCAGCAGTCAGCACCCCCGATCCCGCCCCTGGATCCAGCACTCGGAACATACCGGACTCAGGCAGACGCACCAGATCCGCCATGATCCGAGCGACAGCGACAGGCGTGAAGAACTGCCCCAACTCAGCTTGGCTGGCTGCGTCCAGACCTGCCAGAGACATCTCACGTCGAGCGGCTGCACGTTCCAGAAGGTTCATGGTGATCAGGTTACCGGCCACCAACGACAGCAATCTGCTGAGCCAGTTCTCGAAGGTAGCCGGATACCGCCGTGAGGTCACAAGCATCTGGCACGATGGGGGAGCCGGCGCGTCGCCAGCTGGAGGAACGGGAGGAACCATGTCCGTCACTAAGGCTCTTGTCTCCCGCAACGCCGCCTACTGCGCCGAGGTTCTCTCCCGGGGCGGCCTGGCGGCCAAGGGGAAGCAGAAGGTCGCGGTCGTGGCCTGCATGGACTCGCGCGTGGACGTCTTCGCGGCCCTGGGGCTCGCCCCGGGTGAGGCGCACGTCATCCGCAACGCCGGCGGACTGGTCACCGAGGACACGATCCGCTCCCTGTCGATCAGCCAGCACCTGTTGGGCACCGAGGAGATCGTCCTCATCCACCACACCGGCTGCGGCATGCTCTCCTTCACCGACGAGGAGCTGTGCTCCGCCCTGGAGGCGGACACCGGCGCGAGGCCGACCTGGGCGCCGGGGGCCTTCACCGACCTGGCTGGCAGCGTGCGTCAGTCGATCGCCCGCATCAAGGCCTCACCCTTCCTCCCCCACACCGGGGCCGTGCGCGGCTTCGTCCTGGACCTGGCCAGCGGCCGCCTGATGGAGGTCGACGCCGCCCGGGCCTGACCCTCCGGGGCCTCGGGGGTCTCAGGAGCCTCGGAGGCACTGAGCGAGGTTGGGGCTGTCCGGGCACGCAAGGACCCCTCGCGCACCCGCCAGAGCCTGCTTACCCTTGCTACCTTCCGGTCCTGGGGGATTCACTGGATGACGCCGCACGAGGGGCCGAGCGAGAGACTACCCGATCCGGCCCCGGGTTGCGAACCGTCCGCATGCGGCTGCCGCGCCCGCCCCTCCCCTGAGCTCGAGGACGCACAGGAGGGGCCGAGGACGGTCCTGGGAGGTGCGCCCTGAAGACCTACGGTGCGTCCTGGCGGGGTCGACGCCGCGAAACCGGCCTCGCGTGACAGATCCCACCGCCCCGGGCTGGCCCCGGGGATGGGCGGTCCGATATATTCCTTTCTCGTTGCACGTGGTTGTCGCCGCGTGGAGCGCCTGGAGGATTCGCCTAGTGGCCTATGGCGCACGCTTGGAAAGCGTGTTGGGTGCAAGCCCTCGGGGGTTCGAATCCCCCATCCTCCGCCACCACCCCGGAATCCGCGTGATTTCGGGGTTTTTCCGTCCTCCGCTCCGCCGCCTGCAGCGGGCGTCCGATCAGGTTCCCTCCCCATCGACGCCGCCACCCGCTCCTGCCACGATGGCCCCATGCGCACAAGAGCCTCATCCCTCATCGCCCTGCCAACCGCGCTCCTTCTCGCCGTGAGCCTCAGTGCCTGCGACGAGGACGCGGTGGGCACCCCCTCCACTGGTCCCTCCTCCTCGGCCAAGGCCACCCCCACAGGCTCCCCCCAGGACAAGGACGCCCGGGACTCCGACGGCGACTCCTCGGCCACGCCTCGCACCGATGCCTCCACCGGCTCGAGCGCCAAAGCGGAGGGCGGCGCCAAGACCGTGGACATCCATGACCTCAAGACCGGCAACTGCATCTCCGAGATGGTCAACGGAACCGAGCAGGGCGGAACGGAGGCCACGGGCGCGAAGCTCGTCGACTGCTCCACTCCCCACCAGTACGAGGTGACCGGAACGGGGCAGTCCACAGCCTCCACCTATGCCGAGGCGAACACCTCCGATGAGGTCACCGCCGTCTGCGGACCGTTGCTGGACAGCTACGTCGGCTCCCCCTCCAAGGCCAAGAAGTACCAGGCGGTGGCCCTGACCCCCTCGCAGTCCTCCTGGGACCAGGGGGACCACTCGTTGGTCTGCTTCGCCCAGAACCGGGATAACACACCATTGAATAATTCCATCAAGAACTCCTAGTCTGTCCCCATCGAGCAGGACGGCCGCGCACGGCGCACCACTGATGGAGAAGACCCACTTCTCCCTTCCCGCGCCTCGCGAACACCGTCCCGCCTCCCACTCCGGCCGGGTGGCGACTCTCCGTTTCTCCGTCTCATGTCGCCACCCGGTCCTTATCCCGGATTTTTTCAGCCATCTCTCCGGTCGTGACCAGGAGCCGGCAGAAAACCGGCACAATCCGGCCATTCCGACTGTTACGGTTCGAGCCATGCGCACCCGGACCACGCTCCTCGCCCTTCCTGTCGCCGCCGCTGTCACCATGGGGCTGACCTCCTGCGGCCTGCTCTCCTCGCAGACCACCACCGCCACCAAGGACCTCGAGGTCGGGCAGTGCTACAACACTGTGAGCAAGGACTCCGGCGGGGATCAGGCGATCGGCGAGGTCATCGTGGTCGACTGCTCCAAGGCTCACACCTACGAGGTCATCGCGCAGACCACCTTCAGCGATGACATCAAGGAGTTCCCCAAGCCAGAGGCACGTGACTCCCTGGGGCAGGGCTTCTGCCTGGGCGAGGACTTCACCAAGTACGTCGGGATCGAGTCCGGCAAGACCAGCTACCAGGTCGAGTACCTCACGCCGGGCGAAGGCACCTGGGCCCAGGGCGACCGCAAGATCACCTGTGTCGTCACCCAGGGGGACAAGTCACAGGTCAAGGGCTCAGCCAAGAACTCCAAGAAGTAGCCCCCTGGAGCCGTCTTTCCGGGCGGCCGCAGCCACCCCGGAGCCCTGAAGAATATTGAATATCGCATCGATAGCCTTCCTTAAAATGAGGGCGGCTGTCGTACTTTCCCGGGATCGCCGACCCCGATCAAGCGCCGCGTTCCTCCGGAACTACTCGGGTCGGCCGGGCGGCGGCCATCACGTGCGGCTGAAGCGTCCGTAACCTCCTGGAGTGACCAGTGATGTTCTTCGCGCACCGCAGCCCGGCGCCCCGCTCGACGACGAGCCATCCGAGCGCCGCCCTGTCCGCGCGCGCCGTCGAGGCCCCAGACGTCGCCCCGACGATGGCGGCAGCCGACCATCCTCCACCCAGGAGGCGATCCTGACTGCCGCGCGCGAGTCCTTCCTGACCCAGGGCTATGAGGGCACGACCATCCGCGCGGTGGCCCGCACAGCCGGCGTAGACCCGGCACTCGTGTCCTACTACTTCGGCTCCAAGGGGGACCTGTTCGGGGCGGCGGTCAACCTGCGCGCGCAGGCGAGCCAGGAGATCGCCACTGCCATCAACGGGGATCTTCTCTCGGCCGGTCCCCGCCTGGTACGCCTGTCGCTAACGGCCTGGGACGACGACGCCGACGGCGCGACCTTCCGCACCCTGCTGCAGTGGATGGCCGCCGACGTCCGCAGCCCGGAGGCGATCCAGAACTACGCCACTGAGCAGATCGCAGTCCCGATGACCGAGGCCCTTGAGCAGTCGGGCCTGTCAATCACCTCGGCGCGAGAACGGGCCGCCCTGGCCGGCTCCCAGCTGGTGGGACTGGCCATGATCCGTTACGTGCTACGCCTGGAGCCCATCGCCGGAGCGAGTATCGACCACCTCGTGGAGGTCGTCGGACCGACGATCCAGCACTACCTCACTGGTCCGCTGCAGCCCGCATGAGCCGGGTTCGCCCCGGCGACACGTCACCGGGGCGAACACAGGCGTACCGAGAATGTCTCGAGCTCGGGGGTCAGAAGGCCTCGTAGCGCCCGGAACTGAGGAAGACGCCGTGACCGGTCTCGGTGTTGCGGCAGGTCATGCCGTTCTCCTCGGAGCGGCACACCCAGGAGCCGAAGGTGACGGACTGGCCGTACTCCACCACCTGGGGCGAGGAGCCGCCGCCGCGGAAGGCCTCATCGAGCGAGAAGGCACCCTCGCTACGGCCGGCGAGCTGCGGAGTCCCACCGGAGCTGAGGTCGAACCACCACTTGGGCGAGCCCGCCTCATCCTTGCCGTAGGTGCCGTCGGAGCGGTAGGACAGCACGCCGCAGCCCGCGTGGTGGGCGGACAGGTCGCAGCCGATGTTGCCCGACGGCGACACGATCATGGCGGTCTTCTCCGAGACGAGGTTGTCCGGGACGAAGGACGTGGCCTGGCCGGGCTGCTCGTCGGCGGGGGCGGCCGGCTCAGCAGGCGTCTGCGCGGGGGCGCCCTTGTCAGCCTGTTTGTCGGTCTGGGCGTCAGCCGGCTTGTCAGCCTGTTTGTCGGTTTGGGTGTCGGCGGGCTTCTCAGCCGGCTTGTTGGCGGACTTCTCAGCCGGCGTCGGCTGATCCGAGGACTTCGGAGTCTCGGGTGCCGCGGAGCGCGGTGCCTGAGTGGCTCCGGCGTAGGACTTGCCAGCGTCGTCGGCCTTCCCCTGACCCTGGGGGGTCTTGGAGGCACCACCGTTCTGCTGTCCCGGAGCGTCCGTCTTGCCGGAGGCCAACGTCTTGGGGGCGCTGTTCCCGCTGGCGGCGGGACGGGGCTCGTTGGCCCGCGGGCTCGCAGGACGGGACTGGGAGCCGGAGGGCTGCGACGCGGAGGAGTCGGCGGAGCCCTTACCGGTAGGACTGGGGATGCGAGGAGAGGCGTGTCCCGCCTTCTGCCCGGAGGTCGCCTGGGCACTGGCCGACGACTGCGTCTTCGCAGATGACGATGAACCCGTGGTGCCCTGCTGATTGGCGTTGGAGGCACCACCGGACTGACAACCGGCCAGAAGCATGGCGGTTGAGGTGAGAACGACGAGGGACAGGGGAATGGTGAAGCCGCTTCGGCGGACCGCGATGGTCATGACTGCGGCATCCTTTCGGTCGAGGTCGGTGCGGCCAACACGGTACTAGAGCCCGGAAGAAGAGAGGAACAGTCCGAAGGTCAGGCGACGCGCCGATTTCCGGCATCAGACGTCCCATCTTTCCAGTAAACCACCAGATATCGCAGCGATAACGCCAATCACAGAGAGATGACGGAATCACCGTCCTGTCGGCCACATTCCAACTAGTGAGACAGATAACGGAAAGGTCTCCCCTTCCCCAGGAGGGTCCGGACGGGGTCACCCCAGCGGACCGACCCCCGGCCGGAGGCGATGATGACGAGGTCGTCGAGGTCGTCGAGGTCGTTGATGTTGGACGACCCACGGCTCCCCCACGCACCTGTGGCCGCTTCATTCACTAGGATGTTGCCGTGATCTTCAAGGCAGTACGCGAGAGGCCCCCCTACCCCGACCACGGGGTCACCACTCAGCGCGATTGGGCCGTCATCGCGCCTCGACAGATCCGCCTGGCCGATCTCACCACCACCCGTGCGACTCTCGATCTGCGCAGCCTCCTGGATGACGACTCCACCTTCTACGGCGACCTGTTCGCTCATGTCGTCTCCTTCAAGGGAGACCTCTACCTGGAGACCGGGCTGCACCGGGCACTGCGCGCCGCACTGCAGGGGCGCACCGCGATCCACGCCCGCATCCTGGAGGTCACGGAGGAGGGGGTGCCGCGGCTTGCCCCGGCGCCACCGAGCGCCTGACCCTCACCGGCAGCGCACTCGGCGACCCGCCCGACACCCCCGTCCACGGCTCGGTCCCATGTCACATCGAGCCCACCACCACCCGATGAGCGTCGTCGTCCATTACCCTGGATCGCGTGAGTAGTCCCGCAGATCCGCGCGCCGAGTACCGGCGGCACATGCAACACCGTCAGGCCACCGTCATCGGCACCATTCTGGCCGTCATGGTGGTCGCGGTCGCCGTGAGTCTCCTGGTATCGCTGGGCATCCTGCCCGCCTACAACCCGGGCTTCTCGCACCCCAAGAGCACGGCGACCTACGTGCCCCAGCCCTGCCCGCCCAACGGCGCCAAGACTGTCGACGTCACCACGATCGAGAAGATCAACGTCTACAACGGCTCGGAGACGGTGGGTCTGGCCGCCACGGTGCAGCAGGAGCTGGAGGAGGCGGGACTGACCGTCACCTCGGCGAATGACTGGCCGGGGGGCATCTACAGCGGCGAGGTCCAGATCATGGCCTCCAAGGGCGGCCTGACCAATGCCTACTCCCTGGCCCAGATCTTCCCCAAGTCCACGGTGCAGCTCGACAAGAGCCTGTCCGACGACGACACCACGGTCTCGGTGGTCCTGGGCAAGGAGTACCTGCAGAACGCGCTGAAGTCGGACGAGATCAAGCTTCTCGGCGCCGGCAAGCCCATTACCGCCCCCAGCGACTGCGTTCCGGCGGACAAGGTCGCCACGAAGAAGCCCAGCTGATCCGGGGCCGCCCAGTCCGGGCGGAAGCGTCCCGACGACGACAGCTTCTTGCCCCGATCGAGGACGTACTTCTCCGACGAGGACTGCGTTGTCCCCCAGACGACTGAGGTCCGGCCTCAGTCGTCTGGGGGACAAGTACGTTCTGGACGGGAAACGCAGTTCCCGATTCAGGGCGTCATCGCGTCTGAGACGCCAGCTCGGGTGCAGTTCCAGGGCGGGGCCGGTCTTGCCGGGGGCGACTGTGAGCCAATGAAAGAGGCTCGGCGGACTGACTTCCGCGGGGCGGCTCAGTCGCGGCTCTCACCGGCGCTCTCAGCGCCATCGGTGCTCGACGACGTCGGAGCCGCCGCAGACGCGGCCGCGGGCGAGTGGGCGGCGCGGCTGGAGTAGGCCGGGCCCTCCAGCTCGGTGCCAGCGGGGGCCGAGGCCGGCGAGGCCTGCTCCAGGTTGGTGCCGCGCAGTTTCGAGATCCAGCGCATCGCGTGGTAGACGCCGATGGCGGCGGCCGAGCCCAGGGCGATGCCCTTGAAGGTCATGTCCCCCCAGACCAGGGTGTAGTCGGCGATGGCCACCACCATGGACACGGCCGCCGTATTGAGGTTGACCGGGTCGGAGAAGTCCACGCGGTTCTGCACCCAGATGCGCACCCCCAGCATGCCGATCATTCCGTAGAGGACCGTGGCGGCCCCGCCCAGGACGCCGGCCGGGATCGTGGCGATGATCTGACCGAACTTCGGCAGGAGGGACAGGCCCAGGGCGCTGAGCGCCGCCACCACGTAGGCGGCGGTGGAGTAGACGCGGGTGGCGGCCATGACGCCGATGTTCTCCGCGTAGGTGGTGGTGCCCGAGCCGCCGCCGGCGCCGGCGAGCATGGTGGACAGCCCGTCGGCGAACAGGGCTCGGCCGGTGACGTCGTCGAGGTCCTCCCCGGTCATGGCCGAGACGGACTTGACGTGGCCGATGTTCTCAGCGATCAGGACGAGCACCACGGGGATGAACAGGCCCAGGTAGCGCAGGTCGAAGGCCGGGGCGTGGAAGTCGGGCAGCCCCAGGACAGGGGCCTTGGCCACCTTGTCGAAGTGCACCTCCCCGCGCAGCACCGCGGTGGCGTAGCCGATGAGCACGCCGAAGAGGATCGCCAGGCGCCCAATGAGGCCCTTGAACATCACGGTGATGACCAGGATCGAGACGATCGTGACGACCGCGGTCACGGGGCTCTTTGTGACATTGCCCCAGGCCGCGGGGGCCAGGTTGAAGCCGATGAGGGCGACGATCGCGCCGGTGACGATCGGCGGCATGAGACGGTCGATCCAGGCGGAGCCGACCAGGTGGACGATGACGCCCACCACCAGCAGACACAGTCCCACCGAGATGATCCCGCCCTGCGCCAGAGCTGCCTTGTGGGGGTCAAGGGGGAGACCGCTGTCGCGCGTATAGCCGGTCACGGCGCCAATGGGGGCGAGGAGTGCGAAGGAGGAGCCCAGGTAGCTGGGCAGGCGCCCGGAGGTGATGCCCAGGAACAGCAGGGTGCCCACGCCGGTGAAGAACAGCGTCGTCGCCGGGTCGAAGCCGGTCAGCAGCGGCACCAGGAAGGTGGCGCCGAACATGGCGATGACGTGCTGGACACCAATGCCGATGGTGCGCGGCCAGGTGAGGCGCTCACCGGGGGCGACGACCTCACCCGGGGCGATGGACCGGCCATCGCCGTGCAGGCGCCAGCCACGAGAGGTAGAAGAGGACACGAGTGAGCTCCTGCCTAGGCAACGAGGGGAATGACTGTGTCCCGTGGGAAATCCACCCGCGAGACGCTCGGCAGGACCCGGCAGAGTCTGCCGGGACTTCAGCATAGCCCCTGCTCGGCGAGCACCGGACCGGGCTCCTCGCAGGCATCTGCCGGGCAGGGCCCGATTCGTCCGCGGGAAGGATGCCTCTCCCGGGCACCGGCGGTGCATGATGTGGTCATGAGCACCGCTGGAACCTCCCCGCCAGGGCTGAGCGCACCACGCTTCTCGCCGAGCTCGGAGCAGTACGTCGACGGACTCCCTCCGGGATTCGTCTTCCCCGGCACCGAGAATCTCGACCCGGCAGAAATCTTCTCCGGCCCCGGCTACACGGCACCCCGCCCCCGCAGCGACTCCGGGGCGACGGCCGCCCTGGTGTGCGGGCTGCTCAGCTTCATCCCCTTCGTCGGCGTCGCCGCGATCATCCTGGGCATCAGCGCGCTGCGGCGCCTGCGCCACAGCTATGACTCCGGTGAGGGGCTGGCCTGGTTGGGGCTCATTCTGGGAGGCGTCTCCGTCATCCTGTGGCCCTGCCTCCTCCTCATACTGTTCATGCTCTAGGGTCGGACGGCCACACCGGGCCAACCGGTCCCCTACAGTGGTCCCGTGAAGCCTTTCATCATGGTGACCACGCGCCCCGAGCACGAGGCGGCGCAGGACGAGTACGAGTCCTTCCTGGCTCAGAGCGGTCTGTCGCGCGACGACCTGCAGCACATCGCCCTGGAGGAGGTCGACTTCCTCGACTCCTTCACCGCGGCCGATGTCTCCGGAGTACTCATCGGGGCCAGCCCCTACAACGCGGACACGCCGGCAGCCGAGAAGACCCGCAGTCAGCTCAACGTCGAGGAGCAGATCCGCGAACTGCTCGGGGTGATTCTCAAGGAGGGCATCCCCCTTCTGGCCACCGGCGTCGCGCTCCAGGTGCTGGCCGCCTACCTGGGCACCGGGACGCAGGAGGAATTCGGTGAGGAGCTGGGAGCCGTCGACCTATTCCTGACGGCGGAGGGCCGTAAGGACCCGGTCCTGGAGGGGCTCCCCCAGGTGGTCACGGTCTTCGCCGGCCACTACGAGGGCGTCGGGGAGGTGCCCCCGCACGCGACCTTGCTGGCGAGCTCCCCGGACTGCCCGGTCCAGATGCTGCGCGTGGGCAGGAACGTCTACGCCTGCCAGTTCAACCCTGAGCTCGACGCCGTCCGGTTCGAGCGGCGCGTCAGCATCTACGACGAGGCCGGTTACGGTGACCCGGACATGAGCGAGGACATCCTCACCCAGGCCCGGTCCTCCGAGGCGCACGACGCCGGACGGATCATCCGCAACTTCATCTCACACTTCACCCGCAGCTGAGCTGCCGCCCTTGGGGCCACAGGCCCCGAACGACTCGGGGGTACAGACGCAGTTCTGGAGCTGAGAGCCACGATCATCAGGACGTTGTCATGACTTACCCGCCCACCTATCCGGGGCCGCCACCGGGATACAACGGTCCATCGAGCCCGCAGTACCCGCCGCAGGCAGCCTATGGCCAGCCTTCGGTGAGCGCTCCGCAGGGCGGGGTGACATACGGGCAGGCGCCGACGCCGGCCGGTCACGGCGCGTACATGCCTCCCGCGCAAAGCGCGATTCCGACACAGTCAGTGGTGCGCCCACCCGGGGCCCCCGCCTTCCCGGGCCAGCCCTACCCGCCTGCGCCCGTGCAGGCCTCCGCACTGCAGTATCAGCCGTACCAGCCGTACCAGCCGCAACCGCAGCAGTTCCAGCAGTTTCAGCACGGCGCGGGCTCGGGCACCGGGTCGGCATACCTGAGCGGAGCAGTCACCGCACCGGGCTATCCCTCTCCTGCCAGACCGCCACAGCTGAGCAGCCCGCGTCCAGGAACGACCTCATCCCAACCCTTGGGCGCACCACACCATGTGCCGTGGCGCGGTGCGAAGGCCGTGGCGCTCACGGCACTGCTCGTACTCGCCGTCCTGGAGACCGCAAACTTCATTACGTCGATGAATGCGTACATTACGAGCAAGCACAGTTGGCTCTCCCTCTCCAGACTGGCGGCCTCAATGATATACATCAGCATCACGCCGAACCTGTGGTGGCTCTTCTTCGCCTTCCGTCGCCTCTTCCGAAACCAGCCCGTCTCCGAGATGACCGGATTGGCGCTGTGGTTCGGATTCGTGGCAGTCATGCTCCCAACCGGAACAGCCCAGTCCCATCAGGTTCACATCAATACCGTCATCATTGTTATCTCTTTCGTCATCGCCACTGTCGGAGCCGTCGCGACCACACGACTTAACCAGAGGCTGAAGGAGCCACGATCCTGGATCCTGACTCTCGCCGTAGGCTCCTGTCAGTTCATCCTGTTCAACACGATTCTCCGTTTCATGAATTTTGGCTGGATCTCCTACATCTTGACATCAGAATCAGACAGCCAGAGCATCACTCACTACACCTCACATCTCTGGCTTGTGTGGTCGGACTCCGACGGAGTCGGGATTCCCTTAGTGCCCGCCCTGATACTCTCCACCCTCATCGCCATCGTGTCGGGTATCAGCGTCATCCAGGCGGCCCGCGGATCTTATGGCAAGACATTTAAGATAACGTCCATTACTTGCGCATCCCTGTTGAGCCTCGACAGCCTCTTCGTCTCCACTGTCTTCGGAGGGCCCTCGGCTGACGGGCACAGTCACACGCCGTCCGAGACCGGTTTCATGCTGCTGGCAGTCATCGTCGTGGGGATCATCACCGTCGGCTCGACGGTGGCCGCCGCCCGTCACCTCACCAACAAGGAGTCCACCGGAGGAGCTCAGCAGGGACTTCATGCTGGCGGAGCACCGGGCATGCAGAACCGCTTCAGCCGGTATCACCGGTCCCAGTCGCCACGGACGGGCGGGTACTGAGCCGGTCCCACCACCGCGAGGTCGGCACGCGCCGCCACCTCGGTTATCGACACCGACCGACAGGTCGAGCACAATGCCCACTATGCGGCAGCCACCTTCACCTCAGAGCAGCCCCCCTCCGACGCCGTCGGACGCTTATGGACACGGCCCGGCCACGCCATACGGCGTGATGCCACACGGGCCGCACGCCCCCGCGTCGCCACCGCATGCGGCCCTCACACCGGGCCACGGGCCCCAGGGCGGGCAGCAAGCCGACTACCCCTATCTTTTCCAGGCCCAGACCGCTCCTCCGACGCAGCCGGTGGCGCCGCACCTGTCCAGCATCGGCCAGCCTGCCAGCAGTATCGTCACCAACGGGACTGATATCGACCCCTATTCGGCGGGGCCCACCGCGAGCTTTCCCAGGTTCACCCCCACCCCATCCTTGGGCCCTGTCCCTGTGACCCTGCAGCCGCAGCCGTTCGTGCCGCCATCACCGGTCAGCGCGCCACCGCTCGGCATCACCCGCAAGGCCGCCTTCCCCTCATCCACCCCCTGGGGACGCGACCGACTGGCCGCCCTCGTACTGACACTATTAGCGGTCGGGGTTCACGTGATGTGGACAATCAACGACACGTCCACAAACGACGCCTTCCCTTCCCTGCATAATCCCACAACGCAAGACTACTTCAATGCACTGTATTACATTCCATACACGCTAGGTGCTTGGTGGCTCATTCTTATTCCCATCTCCATCATCAACATCATCAGAAACCAGGTCAGCATCATCACAACAGCGGTCGCAGTTCAACTATTCTTCATTGACGTATTAATACTGAATAACGACCCCATCGGCAACCCCCTCGCCATTTTGTGTCTGCTGGCCACTGGCTCCGCAGCGATCTTCACAACCCGGATGGGAAGGACCACCAACCCCCCTCGACACTGGCTGGTCAGTCTTGGAATGGCGACGAACCTGTTCCTCCTCGTTTCAATGCTCCACCGGATCACAAAACTGCTCCTCAACGCAAAATTTTATCAATCAGGCACGAGTAGCCAGACGGTCAATATATGGATGACCCCCGCAATCGGGCCAAATGATCGAGGAATACCACTCACTGTTGGGGTAGTCATCACGATCATCGTGGCCGTCATTGCCTCGATCAACCTCTATCTGGGAGTCTCATCTCCCACCAGTCGCGTATTCCGCTACACCGTTGGAGTCGCCCCAACACTCGTAGCCCTGGTCAACATGTATATTCTCTCCGCGTTCGGTATATCCCGCGCTGTCGTCTCCTCAGGTCTCGGCCTGACCAGCATCGGCACGGGCGATCACCCGCACGCGAAGTTACGGGCCTGGCTGGCATCAGTCCTCCTCGTTCTTCTCGCCATGGGCGTGACGGCGCTCCTGAGTCGCAGCTCCGCCGTCAACCGGCGCGTGCAGACATCCTGGAGCGCGGCACAGTCCTCGACCGTGGGGGCGAGCGGCTCTGGCGCCGTCGCCCCCACGTATGCAGGAGGACCGCATGCCTACCCACCTAGAGTGACTGACCTCACGCCTCTGGCGCCATCCGCGGACCCATCGGCTCCGAACTCCTGGTGACGGCGCAGCCCACTGCTGCGCCACCACTCACCTGGCCACGTCGCCAGCCCACGCCACCAAGGAGTTCTCCCATGCGTACTCGCAAGATCGTGTCAGCCGCCCTGCTCGTCGCCGCCCTCGCCGTCGGTACCGCTGCCTGCGGCTCCACAAATGCCGACAAGGACAAGATGGAGCAGACCTCCACCCCGGGCGGCGCCATGAGCGACAACAAGATGTCCGACGACAAGACCGCCGACGGGAAGATGTCCGACGGCAAGATGAGCGACGACAAGATGTCGGCCGACCCCTCGGCCAGCGCCATGTCGGACGGCAAGTAGGAACTACCCCCGGCGGACCGCCGCAACAGGTTGGCCCGTACCCACTGCGGTGGGTACGGGCCAATGCCCTGCCGGGGCCGCTTCTTCTGACCGCGTCGGACAGAGGACCCGCCAGGACGGTTCGGCGCAGCCGTCAGTTGCGGGCGTGGACGGCCACGAAGTTGGCCAGGAGCTTCCAGGAGTCGGAGACGTCGTCGAGACGCACGCGGGCCTGGAGCTCGGTGAGCTCGTCGTCGGCGAAGTAGCCGTGACCGGCGTAGAAGCCGAGCCGGTGGGCGAGGTAGTCGCCGTCGAGCTCGGGGTGGAACTGGGTGGCGTACAAGTTGGACCCGATCCGGAACATCTGGACCGGGCATGCCTCGCCGGTCCCCAGGAGGACGGCGTGGGGCGGCAGCGTCGTGACCGCCTCCTTGTGGGCGACGAAGGCCTGGAAGACCTTCGGGACGCCCGCGCAGATCGGGTCGGCCAGGCCGGCCTCGGTGAGAGTGACCTCCGGGGCGGTGACGGCCTCGCCGTAGGTGGTGTCGACGACGGCGCCCTGGTGGCAGGCGAGCGTGCCCACGCCGTAGCAGGCGCCGAAGAAGGGGAAGTCGGCCTCGACGACGCGGTCGAGCAGGCCTGAGAGCTCGGCCTCGACGCGCTTCTGAGTGGCGGACTTCTTCTCCGGCGGGGTGGAGGCGTTGAAGGGGGAGCCGCCCACGAGGATGCCGGACCAGTCGTCCAGGTCGATCTGCGGCAGGGACTCGGACTCCAGGCGCAGGCGGCGCAGCGTGGACTCATCCAGGCCGGTGCGCTTGAGGAATGCCTCGTACTCGGCGTCGGCGGGTTCGTCCTCGCTGCGGGTGGCCAGGAAGAGGAAGGGTTTCACGAGATGACCTTAACGGGGGCCGACAGCCTGGGCAGCATCCTTTTCCACGCCGTTCCCAGAATCACGTTCAGGCACCGGCCCGCAGGCTTCTGAGGATCTCCTCGACGGCGGCCAGGGTGACGCCGGAGGCCTGCCGCAGGGAGAGCTGCGCCCGCCCGAGGTTGCCGCCGGCGGCCGGAGCGTCGAGGTAGGTCAGGGCGGAGACCGCCACTCCCCTCGAGGCCAGGATCATGGCCTCGGCCACGGAGTCGGTGACGGCGGCGTCGGCACCCAGGGAGGCCAGGGCGCGGGACTCGGCCGGACTCGGACGCAGCGGCCCGGGCACGAGGGCGACCACGGAGCTGCCGCTCACGCCGCGAAGGTTCTCCAGGCGCTCGGTAAGCCTGGCGTCCCAGCCGGCCGAGACCATACCGGCGGCCGGGAAGAGAGAACCACCGGAGACGTTGAGGTGGTCGGCGACGACGCGCACCTGCCCCGACGCCGTCCCCCCGGCCACGTCACCGGAGCCGCGCAGCGGGGTGGCGCGGGTGACGAGCAGGGCGGCGCGCAGGCGGGCCCCGCTGGCGATCCGGGCCAGCGCCGTCGCACCGCGGGCAGCCTCGCCCTCGTACATGCTGGTGCGACCACGGGCGACGAGGACGCCGAGGCCACCGCGCTCATAGGACACGAGTGCATCCTCCTGGCCGGGGGCGCTGGGAGCCTGAACGCCGGGCAGGAAGGACAGGCGCACCCGGGCAGAGGGGCGTCCCCAGGCCTGGTCGAGGTCGCGCAGGAAGGCGGGCTCGGCGATGACGAGGAGGTCATGGCGGGCGCGCCCCGTGGCCAGGAGGATGGAGGCGCCGTCGGGGTCCTCGTCCCAGATTCCTGGCGGGGCGGACTGCTGGACCATGGATTCTCCTCGAGTGCGCCCGGGGCGGGCGGTGGGACAGGGGACGATGGCCGGCGCTGGACGCCGGTCAGGGTGGAGCGAAGTCTACGCGAAGACGCCGCCGGCCGCCGCCGGCGCCCAACCCACACCCACCAACAAAATCTTCAAAATCGACGCGGCTCCGGGTCGATTCTGAAGATTCCGTCGATGTGTGTGCGGGGCGGCGGGTCGGGCAGGGCGTGCGGGGCGATGCAACCGCACTCCCCCGACCTACATCGTGCGGTTGAAATAGATGTTCCCCCCGATGAAACTGATCAGCTGGAGCCACAGGACGATGCTCAGGACCAGCATTACCGGCCCTCCGAAGGCGCTCACCGTGACGGCGACGACATTGCCGATGAGCCCGACGGCGCCGGTGAGGGCACAAGCCCGCTGCAAGGCGGCTTTGTCACGTTCATCATCCCGCTTCTCGAGCTCCCTGACGAAGAAGGTTTCATATCCGAACCTCTTGGCGACGAACAGGGCGACGATCGCCAGCATCATGATCGTTCCCCCGCTGGCGGCACCATAGAGGAAGTCGCTGTTCGACGGGATCGTCAACGCGGCCACCCATAGGAGGACCACGGCGACGGCCACGAGCGTCATACGTGCGGCGGTGATCTGCCATAGCGCGGTGATCCTCAGATTTCGTCGACCCTTCGGCGTCGAGTCGGAGGAGGACGAACCGGTGGCCGCAGCGGAGGAAGGAGCGGGCGTGGGCGACGTGGGCTCTGACTCAGACATGAAAGATCTCCTCAACAGTGGTCTCGAAGTAGCGGGCTATGGCGATGGCCAGGGGAAGGGAGGGGTCGTACTTGCCCTTCTCGATGGAATTGATGCTCTGCCTGGAGACGCCCAGGGCGACTCCGAGCTGGGCCTGGGTGAGACCGCGGGCCTCGCGCAGGCTGCGCACGTCGTTATCCATGACCCTCACCACCCAAGGCGCGGCGAGCCAACCGGCTCATGCCGCAGCCGCGTTCCGGGCGGCGCGCAGCCGCGGGGACAGCCACGCGACACCGACGATGGAGACGCCGATCATGGCGGCACCCATGAGACGGACGACCAGCAGAAGCGGCCCGGCGGAGAGATGAGTGGCCGCAGGGTTCACGAAGCCCACCATGATTCCGGTGGGGAGGGCGCAGACGAAACCAGCCTGCTGCCCACCGAGCTTCTTGAGGAGCTCGGGCGCCTCCTCGGCACGGACCTCGGGCAGGCGTCGAGCCGAGTACCGGTAGACGAGCAGGTAGAGGACGATCCCAACAGCAAGGCCACCGACCACTCCGGCAATGAAGGTGACACCGGGAGAGGCCTGCGACACGGCGGCCAGGAAAGAAGAAGCAGAGACGGCCGAAAGCATAGCGATCACTCCTTGAATAGCCACTCGTCCCACGAGCGGGTGTCATGTTTGCTTGACATGTCTAGTGTGCTTGACAAAGCCTTCCGTGTCAAGCGTGCTTCACCCGGAGAATCCAGGCCGCTGGCGCCCACCCCGCACGCACTCACCAACAAAATCTTCAGAATCGACGCGGCTCCGGGTCGATTCTGAAGATTTCGTCGATCTGTGTGCCGGCCGAGCGCACAGACGGGCCGGCCGAGCGCACAGACGGGCCGGCCGGGCAGGCAGGCGGGCACACAGCCAGGCCAGCGGGCCGGCACGCCGCCTTCACGCAAACGTGATTGCACGCAATGTGCAAGAACAAAGGAAGGTCGCTTAGCATCCCCCTCATGGCTGAGCGAATTTTTACAATTAATGCACCGATCGATCAAGTTCGATCAATCGTTACAGAGCTCTTCACTCGGGAGAGCTGGACCGTCACCCCCTTCTCCGCCGACACCCTCCAGATCACCCGCGGCAAGAAGGGCATGTCCGTCGCCTTCGGTGCGTTCATGGGCCGCAACTTCTATCTTTCGCAGAACCTTCAGTTCGGGACCGGCCCGCACGGCGAGACCCTGGTGCGCTACCTGTCCTCGACGGGGTCGGCCATCATCGGCGGCGCGCTCGGCATGCGCAAGTCCCTCAAGACCCATGCCGAGTACGCCGAGAAGCTCGCCGACGCCCTGCAATCGCGCGACATCCTCATGAGCGTGCGGTAGCCGCCGGCGCCTGCACGCCCCTGCCCCGCTCCGACGTCGGCCCGCCCGCTCCCTCCCCCACCGGGCACAATCGGGGCATGACTCGCACCGGGCCGCAGGGCCGCACGCAGCCGCCGCAGACCGACCCCATCGGGGCCCTGCTCGCCTCGCCCCCGGACCTGCCGGTGGTCGAGGTACTGCCCGAGCTGCGCGAGCGCTTCTCCTCCAACCCCTCCGCCTCCGACGACGCCGGCACCTGCCTGGTCCTCACCGCCCCACCCGGCACCGGCAAGACGACGCTCGTCCCACCGCTCCTGGCCGACGTCCTGGCCGACGTCCCTGCCGCTGCACCGGGACGTTCCCTGGAACGCCGGCCGGGCCGCGTCGTCGTCACCCAGCCGCGGCGCATCGCCGCCCGAGCGGCCGCCCGCCGCCTGGCCGACCTGCTGGGAGAGGAGGTCGGCGGCACCGTCGGATACGCGGTGCGCGGGGAGCGGCGCACCGGCCCGGACACCCGGATCGAGGTCGTCACCGCCGGGCTCCTCCTGCGCCGCCTCCAGCACGACCCGGAGCTGAGCGGCGTCGACGCCGTCATCCTCGACGAGGTCCACGAGCGCTCCTTGGACAGCGACCTGCTCCTGACCCTCCTGGCGGATGCGCGCGCCGCCCTGCGCGAGGACCTCACCGTCGTGGCCATGTCCGCCACGCTCGACGCCGACCGCCTGCGCCGCATCCTGGGCGGCCCCTCGGACGGAGCCTCGGGCGGCACGTCGGACGGAGCTGCCCCGCTGGTGGAGGTGCCCGGTCGCCTCCACCCCCTTGAGGAGGTGTGGGCGCCGCCGGGGCGCACCGGTCGCCTCGGGCCGCGCGGGGTGCCGCGGGAGTTCCTCGCCCACGTTGCTACCACCGTGGAGCGGGCACTGGCCGAGCGCTCCGGTGACGTGCTGGTCTTCCTGCCCGGGGCCCGAGAGGTCGACGACGTCGTCTCCCGCCTGCGCGGCGCGGCCCTGGCGGGCGTGGACGTCCTGCCGCTGCACGGCCGCCTGCCCGCGAGCGCCCAGGACGCAGCCCTGACCCCCAGCCCGGCAGGACGGCGGCGCGTCGTGGTGGCCACGAACGTGGCGGAGTCCTCGCTGACGGTGCCCGGGGTGCGGGTGGTGGTGGACTCCACGCTGGCGCGCGAGCCGCGCCTGGACGTGGCCCGCTCCATGAGTGGCCTGGTGACGGTGGGGGTCTCGCGGGCGGCCGGGGTGCAGCGGGCCGGGCGGGCGGGGCGCGAAGGGCCCGGCGTCGTCTACCGCTGCTGCTCGCCGACGGACTGGGCGCGCTCGCCGCTGGCTCCGACCCCGGAGATCCTCTCGACCGATCTCACCGGTGCGGCCCTGGAGCTGGCCGTGTGGGGCGTGCCCGACGGCGCGGGGCTGGCCTGGG
>NZ_JASPFC010000039.1:0-22603 GCF_031296635.1 Actinomyces acetigenes | reverse complement strand
CAGCTCGGAACAGGCCTCACGCACCGCCGCCTCGGCGGCGCGCACCCGCTCGTCGGCGGCCACGGCCCGGAGCGCCTCCAGCGCAGGATCCTCGGGCGAGGGGGCGCCGTCGGCGGGCGAGTCAGCCTCCGCGCCTGCACCGACCCCACCGGTATTCGACCCTCCGGTCGACACGCCGGGCCGGCCCGCCACACCCTGACCTCCGGGCCCCCTCAGACCGCCCGGCTCCGACGGCCCGATTCCCACAGACATTCGCACCACGCCCCCACTGTGGCACACCGCGGTCACCGCCGGCCACAGGCACCGTCAGTCGGCCTGAGGCCCCGCATCCCGACGAAACCAGCACGAGGCGAGCGCACCCCCTAGACTCGATCAGGTGAGTGACTCCCCCTCCCATCACGCCCCGGGCTCCGGCCCGCCGCCCGCGACCCCTGGAGCATCGGGTCGGCCACCGCGCAGTCGCCGCCCCGACTACGTGCTCACCGCCGTCGTCGGAGTCCTCTTCGCCCTGGGTGCCTCCGCCCTCCTGGGCCTGACCGCCGACCAGACCTCGGTACTGCGTACCAGCCTGCTGCTCGGCGCTCTCCTGCTGCTCTCCTCGGCCGCCGCCGTGCTGTTCGCCAGTCGCTCCTCGCTGGGCGCGCTCGCCACGGGGCTGACCGCGCTGACCGCCCAGTCGATGGTCTTCCTGGCCCCCATTCACGCGGCCTCCTTGACCGAGCCCTGGCTGCAGCGGCTCGTCAGCACTGGTTTCATGCTGGTCCTGGCGGGCCTGTGGCTGGGCGGCTCCTGGGGGATGCGTCTGGCCCGCCGCGCCGGCCAGGCCCAGGGGCACGCCGCCTTCCGCCTCACCGAGGCCGACCGGACCGTGGGCTCCACTCCGACGCCGCCGCCTTCGCGCCGTCGCGATCACCTCCTGTCCCTGCCCTGGGTCATCGGCGGGCTGGCGCTGGCGGCCTTCCTGCTGCCGCGTGCCTACCTGCGGGCAGTCGCCCCCGGCGTCCAGACCGGGCCGCTGCTGCTGGCGGCCGTCCTCGTCTCCTTCCTGGCCCTGGCCGCAGCCGGCGCCTCAACGGCCCGCTCCACCCTCGGTGCGCGCGTGACCGGCCCCGTTCTCGTTCTTGCGGCGGTGCCCGCGCTCAGTAACGATATGATCCCTGGCGGCCATCTGGTCTCCAGGCTCCTGCCGTACGGCCCGAACGCCGTCGTGCTCGCCGCCACCGGCATCGAGCTCATGGCGATCGGCTGGGGGGCACATGTGGCTCGCCGGCAGGGCCGTGCCAACGCGCTGGCCAGGCTGCGATCCGGCGTCTGAGGGTCCCATGCCCGACTCCGTGTCCCGGAGTTGACCGGTCCCTTCCGGTATCCCCGCCCTACTACTACCGTGTGCATGCGTAAGGAGACCTCGTGAGCACCGACAACACAGACCGCACCGCGCCGCAGGCACCACCCGTCCCCTCCGACGACGTCGCCCCGTCCTCAAAGGCGGCGTCGACACCCACAACGCGGACACCGGCCACGGATCCCCGTTCGGGAGAGGCGACGGTCAACCTGGCCGATGAGGCCCTGGGCTCGGCCTCCCTCGCGAGCCTCGTCGGCAAGGTCACCCAGGTCTCCCAGGCCGCCTCTCCCGCGCCTCGGGCAACGGCGGTCCAGGACGGCGAGGCCGCTCAGGTCAGTGCCGCCGACGCCGATGAGGCAGAGACAGCCGATGACGGGGCCGGCGAGGCAGGAGCAGCGGCCGCTGACGACGAGGCCGACACCTTGAACCTCCGCGAGCAGGCGCCCTTCGCCGCCTCCGGGAGCCGCGCCGCCCAGGCCGTCGAAACCGTCAAGACCGCCGCCAAGACTGCCGCGAACACCGCCCGGGTGGTCGCCGGCACAGCCACGGACACAGCCGATGAAGCGGCTGAGGACACCGGCGCTCCTTCCGAGGAGCCGACGTCCTTGGTGCACCAGGACCCTCACGGCGGAGACCTCCCGGCCGACCGCCCCGTCCAGGCCCCGTTGCGTCCCACCGTCGACGACGCAGTCGTGGAGACGGCCATCAGGGCCACTGCGGCCAATGGCATGCCGCGGTCGATTCCGCCGTCGTCGGAGCCCGGCGAGGTAGAGGAGCCGGCACCGGTCGCCGACGCGGCCCAGGCCACCACGGAGGCCACGACCGAGCCGGCGGCCCCCGAGGTCGCCGGTGCCCCGAAAGCCCGTGCTGAGACTGTTGAGGCCGGCGCCACCCAGGTCGCCGTACAGACCACGGCGCCCACGGCTCCTGAGCCCACCCGCTCCGAGGAGCCTCAGGACTCGGCCGCAACAGCGGCAACGCCTCCAGCAGCCACCGCAGCTACCGCCAACAGCACGACCAACACAGCCAGCACAGCCAGCACGACCGCAGCCCTCAGCAGCTCCGCCGGCTCCGCCCCGGAGGTGCCCTCGCCCGCCGCGGTGGACGACGAGGACGAGGCCCCGGCAGTGAGCACCGAGCCCACCCGTCAGTCGGCAGGCGCACCGGACATCCGGCCAGCCAGCCGGCCGATCAGCCATCCGGCCAGCCAGCCGACCACAGCGTCCGCCGCAGTGCCGACGACGACAGCGGCCGCGGACAGTCAGGGACGCGCGCCCGTGGCCGATACCGCCGAGGCTCCCGCGGCGCCGCAGAGCCTCTTCGAGACTGAGGACTTCGAAGACTTCGAAGACTTCGAAGACCTTGAAGAGTTCGATGACTTCGAGGACTCGTCCCAGCCGGAGGAGCCCACCGAGACCGATGACCTCGACGCCCCTGAGGCAGAGGCCGACCTCGCCCCCGCGTCCCCGGTGATTCCCGCCCCCGTGACCGGTTCCCCCGCCGTGAGGGCCGTACCCGTCTCGGTGGCCACCGGTGCGGCTCGAGCCTCGAACGAGATCACGGGCGCCACCCCGCAGACCCCCTCCACCGCAACCGGCACCACGGATGACGCGGCGGGCGTGGACGACACTGACAACACCAATATCGACAGCATCACCGACATCGACGACATCACCGACGCCGACGACACCGACAACATCGAGGACTTCGACGGCGAGCTCGACGCGGACAACGACGAGGCCAGCGAGGTCGGTGAGGCCGAGCAGGTGGCCGGGACCGACGAGGAGATCGAGGACGATGCCGAGAACGCTGTCGAGGAGGCTGCGCAGCCGGCAGCCGCCTCGGTGCCCGTCTCGACAGCCGCCGTCGATGACCGTGAGGACGATGAGGACGTCGACGACACCGGTGACGGCTTCGTGCCCGTTGAGGCTCCCGCCACCCCTGCGGCCTTCCCGACCTCCTCCGCGCCGTCAGCGGCCACGACGACGCCGGCCGCCCCGTCGGCCGCCCCGTCACCATCAGTGGCGTCTCCGGCCGAGCCGGAGGCACCGGAGTCAGCGGCCCCGGCGGCGCCGGTGAGCGCTGCGGCGGACAACCGCCCCTCTGCCCCGTCCTGGCCGGCGACCCCCGCGGCCCAGCTGGCCCGGACGGGCTCCGCCGCCAGCGCCCCCTCGGCGCGTTCCACCGAGTCGGCGCCCCGAGCCGTCTCGTCCCCGTACATCGAGCTCTCCGACCTCCACCCCGAGGCCCCCGCCTCCGCGAGCGCCCGGGACTACCGCCCGACGCCGACAGCCTCGCCGTCGGCCCCCTCCCCGCAGCAGACGCCCGACTGGTTCCCAACCGCCCCCACCGCCCGGGGACTGTCCGCGAGCGCCGACGCCGGGCAGAGTGACGACCCGGAGGAGCGCGGCCGCTCGCGGGCCCGGCAGGCCGCCATGGCCATGACCGGTGCCGACGAGGATGACGACTCCATCCTCCTCAAGGGCGCCAGCGCGCTGAGCGCCCCGGGCTCGCGAGTCGAGACCCACTGGGCCGGAGTACTCGTCGCCATCGTCCTGTTCCCTCTGGCCTGGTTCCTCGTGCACGACGGCGCCGCCACCCTGACCGGCGGTAACCCCTCGGCCTGGCCGGCGGCCGCCTCCCCGATGGGCGCGCTGGAGATCCTGGGTGGGACCGCGGCCTGCGCCGCCGCCCTGTTCATGATCTCGCGCTCCTCGCTGGGGGCCTTCGTCGTCGGCGCCATCAGCACGGTCATCGGTCTGCCCTTCGTCCTCACGCCGGGGGTCACCAAGTCGATCCTGGGGCCCACGGTCGATCGGCTCCAGGCCCACTCCGACCTGGGCAAGGCCCTGTCCACCTACGTCATGGACGACGGCCTCTCCGGCCGCTTCATCCTCATGGGCGTGCTCACGATCATGGTCGCCGTCGTCGCCCACCTGGCTCGCCGGGCCGGGCAGCGCACGCAGGACGACGTCCGCGGCCCGCGTGACTGAGCCCGACGCCGCCCCGCCGCCCGCCGGGACGGAAGGGACAGGAGCGCCGTCGGCTCGACGGATGCAGACCCTCGCCGATGCGGCCCGTGACGCGGTGCCGATCGTCGTCGGATACGTGACGCTGGGGCTGGCGGCCGGGATGCTGCTGGTCGCCGAGGGCCTGGCCTGGTGGTGGGCGCCGGTGTGGAGCCTGGTCATCTACTCCGGGACCATGCAGATGCTGCTGGTGCCGCTGGCCGGCGGCGGCGAGCCGCTGGCGACCATCGCCCTGTCCACCGGTTTCGTCTCGGGCCGGCACGTCTTCTACGGGCTGGGCTTCCCCCTGGAGCGGGTGCGGGGCAGGGCGCTCACGCGCCTCTACGCCGTCCACGCGATCACCGACGAGGTCTACGCGCTGCTGGCGGCGCGCGACCGGCGGGCCATGAGCGGGCGCTACCTGGTGGGCGTGGAGGCGATCAGCCACGCCTCCTGGGTGTCGGGCACGACCATCGGTGCGCTGGCCGGCACCGCGCTGGCCTCCGTGGTGGGTGAGCGCATCGAGCTGCTCGGCTTCGTGCTTACCTCCCTGTTCGTGGTCCTGGCCATTGAGAACTGGCGCAATCACCCCGACATCGGAGTGCTGTGCGTGGGGCTGGTGGCCGGCGGGATCGGCCTGGCGATCGGTGGCTCGGCGGCGCTGCTGACCGCGCTGGTGATCCTCGCCGTCGGCCTGGTGGGGCTGTACGCCTGGCGCGGCCGCCGCCCCGGGACGAGCGCGCCGGAGCCGGGGCGGAGGGCCGACTGATGCTCACCAACCCGCAGATCGCGGTCGCCGTCGTGGTCGTTACCGTCATTACCTTCGTGTGCCGGATTGCGCCCTTCGTGCTGCTGCGCGGGCGTCAGGACAGTGCGCTGCTGGCCTTCCTGTCCCGGGCGATGCCGCTGGGGGTCATGATCGTCCTGGTGGCCTACACGCTGGGCGGGGTGAGCCTGTCGCCGTCGAGCTGGCTGCCGGCCGCCTGCGGGATCGGGGCGACGGCGGGCCTGCACCTGTGGCGGCGCTCCATCGGGCTGTCACTCATCGGCGGCACCGGTGTGTACGTGGCCCTCAGCCTCCTGCTGGGCTGACCCTGCCCCTCATCTGCGACACCTCCACCAACGCCCGCTGACGACCTCCCTGCTGGGCTGCCCCGGCCCCTCAATCCGTGATCAGCAGCGGCATCGAGCCCGACCTCCAGCTCCGGCACGGCTCCGGGAGCCGGTTCGTCCCGCTGCGTGTCCAAATCGGTGACAAAGAGGATATCCAGACGCTCACACCATTACCTGAACCGCGGAATCATGCGGTTTTCTTTCCTTGTTCTCCGCCTCGTCGCGGCCTTTGTCTCCGTTTTGGACATTCCCTGCCTCCGGCGGCGTCGTGGACGTACGGGAGAGGGGCGGAGACGGAGCGCAGCCGGCGCGCCGCCGGGGACGGGTCGTATCGAGGACTGCCTGGCTCCACAGACGGGGACATCCTGCGCCGTCGGGGACATTCCGGTACAGACGGGGACAATCGACGCCGCCGGGGGCCGAATTCCAGTCCCCGAACGCGCGTCCTGTCCCCGCCAGGGACGACACGCACCCAGGCGCGCAGAATGTCTCCGGCAGGCGGCCCCGTCGCCGGTACGGGGCGCCGACCAGTAGGCTGCGGGCGTGCCTGTTGACGTCAACCGCCCCGGCCCCTGGACCCACCGCAACCTCACCGCCCGCGGCACCCGTTTCCATGTCGCGCTGGCGGGCCCCGAGGCCCCGGCCGGAGCCGGCCCCCTCACCCTCCTGGTGCACGGCTTCCCCGAGTGCTGGTGGACCTGGCGCCACGTCATCCCCGCCCTGGCGCAGGCCGGGCACCGCGTGGCGGCTCTCGACCTGCGCGGCTTCGGCGGCTCAGACCGGCCGCCGTCGGGCTATGACCTGGTGACGCTTGCCCAGGACCTGGCCGCCGTGGTCCGGTCTCTGGGACATGAGCGGGCCGTGGTCGTCGGCGCGGGGCTCGGCGGCCAGGTCGCCTGGGCGCTGCCGCACCTGGCCCCGGACCTGACGACGGCGATCGTCCCGGTCGGCGCCCCCCACCCGCTCGCGCTGCGCTCACTGCGAGCCCGGGCGCTGTCCGGGCCGGCGCTGCAGTACGTGAGCCTGCAGATCCCGGGGCTGGCCGAGCGCCGCCTGCGCAGCCGCAGCGCCTTGGAGGGCCTGCTGCGCTCCTGGGCCGGGCCGCTCACGCGCGAGGCGGTGGCCGAGGAGGCTCCCTACTATGCCGAGCTCCTGTCCCGACCCGGCGCCGCCCGCAGCGCCCTGGAGCCGCTGCGCAACCTCGTGCTGTCCCGGGCGGAGACGGCGGCCCTGGACAAGCCGGTGACGGTGCCCGTCCTGTCGGTGCAGGGCGAGCTCGACCCGGTCCAGCCCGCCCAGGCCTACGCGCGCGACACCCACCGCGTAGCCGGCAACCTGCGTCAGGTGACGGTCCACCGCTCCGGCCACTTCCCTCAGGAGGAGACCCCGGCCGGGTTCGTCCGGGCCCTGCTGCCCTTCCTGGCCGACGTCACCCCACCCACCTCCGCCTGATGCCGCGAGCCGGGCATTTTTCGCGTAGCCCTACCGTTTTTCTGTTGGGCTACGCGAAAAATGCCCGGCTCGGCGTCGGCCCAGCGTCGGCCTGCACAGGCTCGGCCCTCAGACGCCCACCTGCGGGCACAACCCGGCCTCGAGCAGCGCGCACTGGCCGCAGCGGGGCGAGCGGGCCGAGCACACCCGGCGCCCGTGCTCGATGAGCCGGTGGCAGCCGTCAGTCCAGCGCCACGGCTCCCACAGGGTCGCAATGTCCTTCTCCACCCGCAGCGGGTCCTTCGACGTCGTCCACCCCAGGCGGCGCGAGAGCCTCCCCACGTGGGTGTCCACGGTGATGGCGGGCTGTGCGAAGGCGTTGCCGAGCACGACGTTGGCGGTCTTGCGCCCCACTCCCGGCAGGGACACCAGCTCCTCTCGGCTGCGCGGCACCCGCCCCTCGAAGCGCTCGGTAAGCGCCTGCCCGATGCCGAGCAGGTGGCCGGCCTTAGCACGCTGGAAGCCCAGGGGCCGCAGGATCGCCTCGAGGTCCTCGCGCCGGGCGGTCCCCAGGGCGGCGGCGTCGGGATAGCGCCCGAAGAGCTCGGGGGTGACCGTGTTGACGCGCGCGTCGGTGGTCTGGGCAGACAGGACGGTGGCCACGAGCAGCTGGAAGGGACCGTCGTGGTCGAGGGCGCAGGCGGCGTCGGGGTAGAGGGCTATGAGCTCATCGTCGACGGCGCCCGCCCGCCGAGCCGCCTCATCCAGGGTCTCCGCCTCGGCAACCTCGGTCGCCGTCCCGGCCGCCTCGACCTCACTACTCACTGCCCTGCGCACTGTGTCCTCTCTGTCCTCTCTCCGCGATCTCATCGGCGGCGTCACCGGCGCCACCAGCCCCGATCCGCCCTCAGAGCGGGCCGTCCTTTGAAGACCGCCATTGCAGTCGATCCCGCCGCCGACCCGCAACCTCACGGATAGGACCGTGTCACACGACGCACCCGATTTTGCTCACTTCCTTTTGACCTGCAACACACGGAGGCTACAATGCTCGACGGCGTGCCACAGGTCACAAGCCGTGGCAGGATAGACCCGAGGGCTCCCGCATGCGGGATGCCAGCCCCCTAACCACCAGGAGGATCTCCGTGGAAGACAGCATTATCTCCAGGATCCCGCTCTTCGAGGGCCTGAGCCCGGAGGAGCAGGAGGAACTGCGCGCCATGATGACGCAGACGACTCTGCGCCGTGGCGAGACCCTCTTCAACGAGGGCGACTCAGGCGACCGCCTCTACATTCTCCTCTCCGGGAAGGTGAAGCTCGGCCACGCCAGCGCCGACGGCCGCGAGAACCTGCTCGCGGTGCTCGGCCCCGGCGAGATCGTCGGCGAGCTGACCCTGTTCGACCCGGGCCCGCGCTCCACCACCGCGACCGCCGTGGCCCCTACCGAGCTCCTGACGCTGGACCACAACCAGCTCATGACCTTCGTGGAGTCCCACCCGCAGCTGGCCAAGGACATGCTGCGCGCCCTGGCCCAGCGCCTGCGCCGCACGAACACCGCGCTGGCGGACCTCGTCTTCTCCGACGTGCCCGGCCGCGTGGCCAAGGCCCTGCTGGACCTGGCCGACCGCTTCGGCTCACCCACCGACGACGGCGTCCACGTTCCCCACGACCTCACCCAGGAGGAGCTCGCCCAGCTGGTGGGCGCCTCGCGCGAGACGGTCAACAAGTCGTTGGCCGAGTTCGTCTCCCGCGGCTGGATCCGCCTGGAGGGCCGGGCCGTCACGCTGCTCGACGTCGACCGCCTGCGCCGTCGCGCCCGCTGAGGTCCCGCCTCGGGTCGCGAGCCCTCAGCACAGCGCACCGGACGAACCGCCGAGCGCTGACGTCCGCATCAACGTCACAGACAATGCCGCGCCTGCGGCCGGGACTACCGGACCGCAGGCGCGGCCGTCGTGCGCGCTGGCGCCGCCGAGCGGCCCGTCAGGACCGGGGGCGCTTGAGGTAGGCGATGAGGTTGTCCGTGCCGGACGGACCGGGCACGACCTGGACGAGCTCCCAGCCGTCAGCGCCCCACTGATCGAGGATCTGCTTGGTGGCGTGGGTGATGAGGGGGACGGTGACGTACTCCCAGGTGGTCGGCGCGGCGGAAACGGGCTCAGAAGATGCAGTCATGGGCCTCAGCCTAGGACTCGCCGCCAGGCGCCGGAAACCCGGAACGCGGGGACAGCCTTCAGGAGGCGCAGCGCACCCGGGCCAGGATGCGGGGGGCGCGACGGGCGTGAATCTCGGCGACGAGCTCGTCATCCTCGCGCTCGAGCCACCGACCCCAGTCGTCGACCTCGGGGAAGCGTCGCAGTAGCGCCCGCCTCTCCCGCTCGGTCAGTCCGCCCCAGACGCCGAAGCTGGACTCGGAGTTGAGCGCCTCGGCCAGGCACTCCATGCGAACCGGACATGCGAAGCACAGTGATCTCGCGTCGCGCTGCTCAGCGCCCTTGCCGAAGAGCTGGTCAGGCTCGACGGCGGCGCAGGCCGCTTGGGCCGCCCAGGTCTGGTCGTCTTGAATCATGCTCACTCCCGATCCATTCAACGGCCGACGCCGTTGTCGGTCACGTCACAGTCGTTACCGTATGGCAACCGAGCATCACACACCAAATCCTCACCCTGTGACCCGGGCAATCCGATCCCCGCGAGCCCCCGACAACGTACCGACGATCAGCGCAAACAAGGGGAGTTCTCTGATAGCGAGCCGATTGCTGGGCGTCGAGCCCGCCGCCCGCCTTACCTTTCCCACGGCTGGGGAATCCAGTTCTCACGGATGTCAGGCGGCGCCCGAGCCGCACCCCTCCTCAAGGGATCGTGATGCCACCGTGACTCTCGCCTGAATATTTCCTAAGAATTATCTGAGTGTCAGAGTTGTCTCGCTATGTGGCCGAGCGCCCTGCCACCGAGCGCTCGCCGCGACGTCGAATCACCCCGCAGCCCCGCCGAACGGGAGGCACCGAGCCGGCCTCTAAGGGTCTTCCCAGCCCGAAGAGGGTCTACGCCACTGCATCCTCCAGGCGATTCCACGTAGGCTGGCGCCATGGCGAAATCCTCTGCGCGCGGGCGCTCACTGACACCACCCCAGGTCGTCTCGATGCTCGTGGTCTTCCTGACTCTCTCGTGCGTCGGCGGCGTCCTGTCAGCGGGCTTCGCTGTCCCCTTCGTGGGCGCCACGGCAGCGCTGACCAAGGCGTCGGCCGAGCTCTTCGAAGAGCTCCCCAGCGACTTCAACATCCAGCCACCCAGCCAGATCTCCACCCTCCTGGCAGCCGACGGCACCGAAATCACCAAGTTCTACGCTGAGAACCGCATCGTGGTGCCTCTGAGCTCGATCTCGGTCAACATGCAGAACGCCATCGTCGCCGTCGAGGACCAGCGCTTCTACCAGCACCAGGGCGTTGACCCCACCGGCATGGTGCGAGCCCTGGTGTCCAACAACGCAGGCGGCTCGCGTCAGGGCGCCTCAACGCTGACCCAGCAGTACGTGCGCAACACGCTCATCGAGACCGGCCTGAAGAACGATGACCACAAGATCATCAAGGACGCCACCGAAAGCACCGTGGCCCGCAAGCTGCGGGAGATGAAGTTCGCCCTCAGCCTGGAGCAGAAGTACTCCAAGCAGCAGATTCTCGAGGGCTACCTCAACATTGCCGCCTTCAGCCCCTCCACCTACGGGGTCGAGGCCTCCGCCCGGCACTACTTCAGCAAGTCGGCCAAGGATCTGACGGTGGCCGAGGCCGCCCTCATGGCCGGCACCACCAACGCCCCCAGCGCCTACGACCCAGTCACCCAGCCGGAGCTGGCCAAGAACCGCATGAACTGGGTGCTCTCCAAGATGCTGGAGGAGAAGTTCATCACCAAGCAGCAGTACGACGAGGCCGTCGCCACCCCGATCGAGAGCATGCTGCACGTCTCGGAATCCCCGGCCGGATGCGGTGCTGCGGGAAGCGCCGCCTACTTCTGCACCTACGTGGTCAACGAGATCCTCGGGTCGGAGAACTTCGGGCCTGATATCGCCTCCCGCCGCCAGCTCCTGACACGCGGAGGCCTGAAGATCACCACCACCTTGGACCTTCAGCGTCAGAGCGCCGCGGACAGCGTCATCCAGTCCAATGTCCCCACCGGCGACCCCTCGGGAACCGACACGACCATCGTCTCGATCGAGCCCGGCACGGGCCGGATCCAGGCGCTGGCCCAGAACAGCAACTACGGCGCCGGCGGCCCGGACAGCACCGACACCCAGCTCGTCTACGCCGCGGACGCCAAGCACGGCGGCATCGAGCTCAGTGACGGAACCGTCGGCTTCCAGCCGGGGTCCACCTTCAAGGCCCTCATTCTGGCCGACTGGTTCAAGAACGGGAACTCCGCCAGCGCCAGGCTCAGTGCCGTCCCCAGAACCTTCCGCTGGGACATCCCCTGCGCCCCGGAGAACAACGACCCGACCTGGGCCCCGAAGAACGTTGACCCCTCCCTCAACCGCGCCACCAACGTCACCGAGGCCACGAAGCTGTCCATCAACGTCGCCTACGCCGAGATGCTCAGCCGCCTCAACGTCTGCGACGTCACCAGCTTCGCCGCCTCTATCGGAGTGACGAAGGCCGACGGGACCCAGCTGGACCCCCGCCCCTCCATCGTGCTGGGCTCGCAGAACGTGCCGCCCCTGAGCATGGCCAACGCCTACGCGACCTTCGCCGCCGGCGGCAAGTACTGCAAGCCCATCGCCATCGACCAGATCCTGGACGCCAGCGGCACCTCCATGGCCGTGCCCAGCGCCAACTGCACCCAGGCCATGGACCAGGGGGCCGCGGACCTGACGGCGACCACCTTGACCGCCACGTCACAGAGAGGCGGAACGGCTCAGCAAGCCGTCTTCGGCCGACCGATCGGCGGCAAGACCGGAACCACGGATGACAACAATGACGCCTGGTTCGTCGGCTTCACCCCGCAGCTGGCCACCGCCGTCTGGATCGGTCACGCCGGCAGCCCCAGGACCCTCAACTACCAGCAGATCGGCCCGCACTACATTGGCATCATGTACGGTAGCGACCTGGCTGTGCCGATGTGGCGCGACTACATGTCTCAGGCCGTGGGCAACGACCCGGTCCTGCCCATTCCCTCTCACGGGTGAGCGGCTCTCCCCGCGAGAACGACAACTGCACAGAAGAGGACCCGACTCCCCATGACGCCCTGCCCTGCCGGCCGCACCGCCCTGTCCGTCGTCGGCACCACCGCCGCTCTGGGGGCGGCCACGCTGGCCTACAGCCTCATTGAGGCCAGGCGCCCCGTACTGCGGCGCATCGATGTGCCGGTGCTCGCCGCCGACGAGGAGCCCCTCACGGTGCTGCACCTGGCCGACCTTCACCTGACGGGCCGCACCGAGGCGCGGGTCGCCTGGGTGCGCCAGCTGGCGCAGCTGCAGCCCGACGTCGTCGTCAACACCGGCGACAACCTCTCCCTGGCATCCGGGCTGGAGCCGCTACGGCGGGCGCTCGAACCGCTGACGAGTCTGCCTGGGGCCTTCGTCATGGGCGACCACGACTACCGCTCCACCGTCTTCCGCCTGCCGACGCGATACCTGCACCGGGACCCGCGCAAGGCCTCCAGCCTCGTGCGCGACGAGGACATCGAGGCCCTGCCCTGGGAGGAGGTCCGTGACCTGCAGGCCGCCGGCGGCTGGGTGGACCTGACCAACCGGCGCGGCTGGCTGACCGTGCGCGGGCGGCGCATCGACCTGGTCGGCGTCGACGACCCGCACGCCAACCGCGACGTCCTGCCCGTCCCGGAGGCAGCCGGCTCAGCGGATTCGGCCACCTCCCTGCCGGCGATCCGCGACCACGAGGGCCGGGCTCTGCGGCTGGGGCTCACGCACGCCCCCTACCGGCGGGTCCTGGAGGCGATGTCGGCCGACGACGTCGACCTGGTCCTGGCCGGGCACACCCACGGCGGGCAGCTGTGCGTGCCCGGGGTGGGGGCGCTGGTGACCAACTGCGACCTGGACCGGGGGCGCGCCTCGGGCCTGTCACAGTGGCCCGGCCGGCTCGGGGACCCGCGGGCCGCCGACCACATGTACCTGCACGTCTCCGCCGGGCTCGGCACGAGCCCCTACACGCCCGTGCGCCTGGCCTGCCGGCCCGAGGCCACGCTGCTGCGCCTGCTGCCGGCCTGAGGCGGAGTGCCCCCAGCGCTCTGCCGCGGCACTTCAGTGCCCCGCTAACACTTCGACAGAATCTTCAAAATCGACGCTGAGCCGCGTCTTCTATGAAGTTTTGGTCGAAGTGTTAGGGCCGGCGGCGGCGCGGCAGGCGATGGCGTGGCCGATGCCGATGCGGCGGCTGACCCCCGTCACCAGGACGGTGCGCCCCGCCAAGGGCAGGGGGTCGCGTCCGGCGGGGCCGCTAGGACCGGCGGCGCTGCTGGGGCCGCCCGGAGCGGTGGAGGCGTGTCCGTGGTGAGCGTCGGTGGTCATGCAGGTGAGTGTAGAAGAGCGGGCACCATGGGAAGGACTCCCCAGGCGCGTCATCGAGATTCCCGCGAAAGAGGGCTCATCGGTGTCACCGCCCTGCCCTATCCTCGGCCTCATGAGCTCACCGACCATCGTGCCCTGGAGCACCGAGCAGGTCACCGCGCTGGCACCGGACAAGCAGGTTGCCACGGCCGGCCTCAAGCTGGCCTCGCCCACCAAGTGGTCCGACACCGGCGTGCACGAGGCCTTGGTGTGGGGAAGTGCCTCAGGGTCGGGCAAGAAGCCGTACCGGGTGTGCGTGGATCTGTCCGGTCCGGCCTTCAAGTGCTCCTGCCCCAGCCGCAAGTTCCCCTGCAAGCACGCCGTCGGTCTGCTGCACCTGTGGAGTCAGGGCCAGGTGGCTGGCGGGGAGCCGGAGGCTTTCGCCGCCGAGTGGCTGGAGGGCCGGGCCAAGCGGGCCCAGCAGAAGGCCGCGCGGCAGGAGTCCGCGGACCACCCCGAGGCCCCGGCCCGGGCAGCCGCCTCCGCAAAGAGCGCCGCGGCTCGAGCTCGCACCCGCGAACGGCGCATCACCGAGGGGCTGGCGGACCTGGAGCGGTGGCTGGCCGACCAGTTCCACCAAGGGCTGGCCAACAGCTCGACCCAGCGCCCCAAGCAGCTGACGGCCTTCGCCTCCCGCATGGTCGATGCCCAAGCCCCCGGAGTCGCCCGGCGCCTGACGGCCCTGTCACGACTGACGGACTCCTCCCCCAACTGGCCCGAGCGACTGGTCGACGGGCTCGGGCTGCTCCACCTGCTCATTCGGGCCTGGACCCGCCGTGAGCAGCTGCCCGACGACCTGAGGGCCACTGTCCACTCCTACGTAGGGATCACCGTGCGTACCGAGGACGTCCTGGCCTCGCCCGGCGTCGGTGACACCTGGGTGGTCGTGGCCGGCCGGGACACCGTGGAGGGCAGGCTCGCCGAGCGCCGCCTGTGGCTCTACGGCACGACCACCCGGCGCTGGGCGCTCATCCTCGCCTTCGCCCCCGTCTCCGGCGGTTTCTCCACCACTGTCGTTCCCGGGACCCGGTTCGACGCCGTCGCGCACTTCTACCCGGGGCGCGGCCAGCTGCGCGTGGCCCTGTCCGATGAGCAGCCCTCGCAGCCCGTGACCGGCTGGGTGCCCGAGCCCTCAGGGACGGCGTCCGCTCGGGACGCCTGGAGGCGTGCTGTCGCCGCGGACCCGTGGGTGGAAGCCATACCAGTGCTGGTCTCAGGGCGCTTCCGTCTGCTCGGCAACGGTGAGCCGGCACTGGGGGACGCAGACGGGGCGCTGCCGCTCGTCGTGCCCGACGACGCCCGATGGGTTCTGCCGCTTCTGGCCGACAGTGACGAGGTCACAGTTGCCGGTGAGCTGTCGCCCGCGGGCCTGCGGGCTCTGAGTGTTGTCACCGACGGAGAGGTGCGTGCCCTGTGAGTGACCTGCCCCGGTTGTCCCAAGCCGCCGTCATCGGAACACGTGCGAGACCCTTCTCTTCGAAGGCCCTCCCCAGAGCCGTCGCCGAAGCCCTCCCCGCCCAGCAGGAGAAGACAGAGGGTGGGGATGCGGGCGACGCGGCGGACGGCACCAGTGTGCTCCTGGACGCGGCCGCCGCCTACGGTGCGGTGCACCGCGCCACGATCCCCTCGGTCCCCTCCTCCGCCGCCCGGGACACCGGTTGGCCGACGTCGTCGCGCCCCCTGGCGCCGCAGGCGCTGCGCCCCGTCCTCGAGCAGATCCTGGCCAGCAAGCCCCAGCAGCAGCTGCTGGCCACCGCACTGGGGCTGGTGGCCGACTGCGGCTGGAGGCTGCCGGCCCCGCTCCTCGTGCGCGTCCTCAATGAGACCGCCTACAGGCACGAGGAGCGCGAGGCGGTCCTCGACGTCATCGACGAACGCGCCGCAGCGGTGCTCCGCGAGCATCCGGTGTGGGGCAAGCGGGTCGAGCCCCTGGTGTCCCTGCCCGGCGGCGGCTCCGGGGACGACTCCGTGTGGAGACTGGGCACCACCGCCCAGCGGCTCGCCTACTTCAGGCGGCTGCGCGCCCAGGACCCGGCTGCAGCACGGGCCCTCATGGTGGCGTCATGGAAGAAGGAGAAGGCCGAGGCCCGCGAGGGGATCGTCGAGGCGCTGGCCACCGGTCTGGGAGAGGCGGACCTGCCTCTGCTGGAGATGGCCATCACGGACCGCTCCGGAGGGGTGCGCCAGGCGGCGGCCCAGGTGCTCCTCCATCTGCCCGAATCCGGCCTGGTCCAGCGCGCCGAGGCCCTGGCCGCCTCGCATATGAGCGTCACCAAGCGGTTTCTGCGCACCCCCCGGGTGGACTGCCGACCTATCGAGGTGACCGACGAGGTCCTGCGTGACGAGTACGGGGAGCGCGGCACCGGAGACCCCTCCCGAGTCGACGTCGGCCCACCGGCCGCCAGGAGAGCGGCTGCCGGACACCCTCCTGCTTTGCTGGAGGAGGTGGTCGGACGCGTCCCGATCGACCGCTGGCCGGCTCTCATCGGGCTGTCCGCCGGTCAGCTCCTCGAGGCCGAGGTGACCTTCGAGGGCAAGCCGCTGGATCTGAGCAGTGCCCTGTTCACCGCGGACCGCCGTGAAAGTGGCGCCCTCATCGAGGCCTGCACGGCCGACGCCTTCAAGCGGGGTGATCTCGATCGCTTCACCGACATGCGCCGCTTCTGGCCGCGCCCTTACTCCGCGGAGCACTCGCGCCGCATGGTCTCCTTCCTCCGGTCCGCCCTCGGCTCGCGCCGACCCGAGGACATCGGCTACTGGACCACCCAGGAGACCACCAGGCTGCCGGTCTCCTGCCACGCGGCGGTCCTGCCCGAGGCACTGGCCCTGATGGAGGAGGTCTCCCGTCCCGACTCAGCGCCGGCCTTCGTGACCGACGCCGTCGAAGGGCTGCGTCTGAGACTCCGGCTGGAGGCTCTGCGCACTCCGCCGTCCTAGCCGCACCGTAAAGCCCCATGCCCTGTTTCTTCCCGACCGTCCGCCGACCACCCGCCCATCAGCCACCGAGGAGCTCCCGTGACCAGCACCCAGACCATGGATCAGACCAGCACTGACAACGCGCCCCTGCTGCGCCCGCACGCCGAGCAGCGCTACGCCGAGGAGCTCGCCGCCCTGGCACGTCTTGACGAGCGCACCCGGCCGGCGAGCTGGCGGCTCTCACCCTGGGCGGTGGTCACCTACCTCATGGGCGGCACGTTGGAGGACGGCACCGTCATCACCCCGAAGTACGTCGGCAATCGGCGTCTCATCGAGGTAGCCGTGGCGACCCTGGCCACGGACCGGGCCCTGCTCCTTCTGGGGGTGCCGGGAACGGCGAAGTCCTGGGTGAGCGAGCACCTGGCCGCGGCGATCTGCGGCACCTCCACGCTCCTGGTTCAGGGCACGGCGGGCACCTCGGAGGAGGCGGTGCGCTACGGCTGGAACTACGCCCGGCTCCTGGCCGAGGGCCCCTCACAGGCGGCACTCGTCCCCTCCCCCATCATGACGGCCATGGGGACGGGCCGGATCGCCCGGGTCGAGGAGCTCACCCGCATGCCCTCCGACGTTCAGGACGCCCTCATCACGGTGCTCAGCGAAAAGACCCTCCCGGTGCCGGAGCTGGGCACCGAGGTGCAGGCGCACGGGGGCTTCAACCTCATCGCCACCGCCAATGACCGCGACCGCGGCGTCAACGACCTCTCGGCGGCGTTGCGCCGCCGCTTCAACACGGTGGTGCTGCCGCTGCCGGCCTCGGCGGAGGAGGAGGTGAGCATCGTTGCTCGCCGCGTGGAGGACCTCGGTTCTGCGCTCCAGCTGCCTGCCGCGGAGGGCGCCCTGGAGGAGATCCGTCGGGTGGTCACCGTCTTCCGCGAGCTGCGCCAGGGTGTGACGGAGGACGGACGCACGAGCCTGAAGTCGCCGTCGGGCACCCTGTCCACGGCGGAGGCGATCTCGGTGGTCACCAACGGTCTGGCCATGAGCGCCCACTTCGGCGACGGCGTCCTGCGGCCCTCGGACGTGGCCGCCGGGATCCTCGGGGCGGTGGTGAGCGACCCGGTGGCTGATCAGGTGGTGTGGTCGGAGTACCTGGAGGCTGTGGTGCGCGAGCGCCGCGACTGGTCGGACTTCTACCGCGCCTGCCATGAGGTCGGGCAGTGACCGTCGGCGCAGGGCTCAGCTCCGGGGCCGACGTCGGAGCCGAGGCCGAGTCCGCAGGCGGCACTGCAACCGGGGCCGAGGACCCGCGCCCACCTGTGCGGGTCCTGGGGATCCGTCACCACGGTCCGGGCTCGGCACGGGCCCTGGCCACGGTGTTGGAGGACTACCGGCCCGACTGCGTCCTCATCGAGGGGCCGGCAGACGCCGATGGTCTCATCGAGTGGGCGGGCCGAGGGCTGGAGCCGCCGGTGGCCCTGCTCGCCTGGGACAACACCGATCCTTCGCAGGCCTCCTTCTGGCCGATGGCTGTCTTCTCCCCCGAGTGGCAGGCGCTGTCCTGGGCGGTGACGCACGGGGCGCAGGCCCATTTCATGGATCTGCCGGCTGCCGCCGTCCTGGCCGCCCGGAAGGCCGAACGGGACCGGGCCCGGTCGGAGGCCGACGCCGAGGCCGGAGCCGAGGACGAGGTGGAGACTGAGGGGCTCGTCGACGATGCGGCCTGCTCGGAAGACCCAAGCGACTCGGGCGGCTCGGAGGGGACGGACAGCCCAGCGGATAGCAGATCGGAGGGCGCGGACGTCGCGGCCCGGGACACGGCCCAGCCGGTGCGGACCGACCCGATCGCGGAGCTGGCGCGCCTGGCCGGCTACGAGGACCCGGAGGCCTGGTGGGAGGACGTCGTCGAGCTGCGTATGGAGGGCGACCCCTTCGACGCACTGACCGAGGCGATCGGGCTCCTGCGGGAGGCCTCCCCAGAGACCGACGAGGCCACGCTGCGCCGCGAGGCGCATATGCGCAAGGTTCTCCGGGCGGCCAAAAGGGCGGGCCACGAGCGGATCGCCGTCGTGTGCGGGGCGTGGCACGCCCCGGCGCTGGCCGGCAGGCCGCCGAAGGTCGCCCAGGACAACGCCCGGCTCAAGGGCATGGCGAAGGCCAGGACGTCGCTGACCTGGGTGCCGTGGACGCACCAGCGTCTGGCCGGGGGCAGCGGTTACAGCGCCGGGGTGGAGTCGCCGGGCTGGTACCACCTGCTTTTCACCGCACCGGACCGGCCGGTCGTGCGCTGGCTGACGCAGGTGGCCGCGTCGCTGCGCCGTCAGGACCTGCCGGTCTCCTCGGCTCACATCATTGAGGCGGCGCGGCTGGCCCAGAGTCTCGCCGCGCTGCGCGGGCGCCCCATGGCCGGTCTCGACGAGCTGAGCGAAGCGGTCCTGTCGGTCATGTGCGATGGCAGCACGGTGCGGGCAGCCGCCGCGACCCGTGAGGTTCTCATCGGCGAGGCGCTCGGCAGCGTGCCCGACGGCGTCCCCATGGTCCCCCTGGACGCCGATCTGCGCTCGACCGCCAAGAGCCTGCGCATGGCCTTCGCGGCGGCTCCCAAGACACTCTCCCTGGACCTGCGCAAGCCGCGGGACCTGGCCAAGTCCCAGCTGCTGCGACGCCTGGAGATTCTGGGGATCACCTGGGGCAGACGGCAGCGGGTGGCCTCGAGCGGCACCTTCAAGGAGGTCTGGGAGCTCGAGTGGGACCCGGAGATGTCCGTGCAGGTGGTGGAGGCCGCGGCCTTCGGCACCACAGTGGCCTCCGCCGCCGGGAACGCCCTGCTGGGCGCCACCGACTCCCTGCCGCAGGTGACCAGGTCGGTGGAGAAGGCGCTGACGGCCGGTCTGTCCGAGGTCGTGCCCACGCTGCTGGGAATCCTCGACGAGCAGGCGGCCCGCGAGATGGATATCGTCCGGCTGCTGGGCTCGGTGCCGGCCCTGGCCCGCTCCCAGCGCTACGGGGACGTGCGCGGCACGGACGCCTCCAGTCTGGAGGCGGTGACCCGAGCCGTCCTGGTGCGCGGGTGCGCGGGGATGCCTGCGGCGGCCGCGAACGTGGATGCCCAGGTGGCCCGCACGCTGCGTACGACGATCGACGAGGTCCAGGACGTCATCGGTCTCCTGGACGAGCAGGCCGCGACGCTGTGGAACGGTGCGCTGCGCTCCGCGCTGGCCACCCGGAGCCTGCCGGGTCTGCTGGCCGGACGCATCACCCGGATGCTCCTGGACGCCGGGGAGTTGGACCGCGACGACGCCGCCTCGAGGCTGTCCCGGGCGCTGTCACAGGGCACGCAGGCCGAGGAACAGGCCGAGTGGATCGAGGGCTTCCTCGCGGGGGACATCCTCCTGCTCAGCTATGACAACACCCTGCTTGAGGTGCTCAACGAGTGGCTGGCGCGCATCGGGGACCAAGCCTTCGTCGACGTCCTGCCCGCGCTGCGACGAGCCTTCGGCCAGTGGCCGAGCCCTCAGAAGACGGACCTGGCCCGGCAGATCCGGGACCTCGGGTCCCCCACCCCGGACGGGAACGGCCCGGTAGAAGAGGCCTTCGACGACGTCGAGGCGGTTCTGGACACCGTGAGCATGATCCTGGGAGGTACCCGATGACCGCGTGCGAGCGCACCGACGACGAGAACCAGCCGGAGCAGCACACCGGCCAGGCAGTCTCAGCGGACCCGGCCAGCCAGGCCGACCGGGCCGACCGGGCCGACGTCGAGCCCACCACGATTGAGCAGCGCTGGCGCCTGGCCCTGGGCGTGGACGCGCGTGGCTACTCCACCTCCCTGTCGGAGGGCCACAGGGCGATGGACGCGGCACTGGCGGACCTGTACGACGTCGACCCGCAGGACAAGGAGCGCGGGGGCCTGGGCGGCTCCGCGCCCCATGTGGCTCGCTGGCTGGGGGACATTCGCAAGTACTTCCCCTCACGAGTCGTGCGGGTCATGCAGACCGATGCCATTGGCCGCCTGGGGCTCACGACTCTCCTGCTGGAGCCCGAGGTGCTCCAGGGCGTGGAGCCCGACGTGCACCTGGCGGCGACGTTGGCCACCCTGTCGGAGATGATTCCTCAGGAGGCCAAGGCGACGGCGCGCACGGTCGTCGACAAGGTCGTCAAGGAGGTGGAGGAGCGGATCGCCGACCGGCTTCAGCAGTCGGTGCGCGGTGCGCTGGACCGCTCCAGGAGGACCTCGCGGCCCCAGCTGGCCGACATCGACTGGAACCGGACCATTGCCGCGAACCTCAAGAACTACGTGCCGGAGCTGGGCACGGTCATCCCGGAGAGGCTCGTGGGGCACGGCAGACGCCATCGGGGTATTCAGAAGGAGTTCACCATCTGCATGGACCAGTCCGGGTCTATGTCCTCCTCGGTCATCTACGCCTCCATCATGGCGGCGGTCATGGCCTCGATCCGTTCACTGCGTACCACGCTGGTTGCCTATGACACCGCTGTCACGGACCTGACGCCGCTGCTGTCAGACCCTGTCGACGTCATCTTCGGGACCCAGCTCGGCGGCGGCACGAACACCTCCCCGGCCGTCGAGTACTGCCGGCAGACGATCACGCGGCCGGCGGACTCGGTGTTCATCCTCATCAGCGACCTGTACGACTCCGACCCGAAGCAGATGCTGGGACGGGTAGGGGAACTGTTGGGAAGCGGGGTGCAGGTCGTTGTGCTGCTCGCCCTGAGTGATGACGGCGTCCCCAGCTACAACCACGACGTCGCCAAGCGGCTGGCCGCGATGGGGGTGCCGGCCTTCGGGTGCACGCCGGACGCCTTCCCGGGTCTGCTGGCGGCCGCGATCCACGGTGAGGACCTGGACCGGTGGGCTGATGAGCAGGCGGCTGCGCAGGCCGAGGGCGCCTGAACCGGCCGGCAGCGTCCCAGTACGGGCGGGGCGTCCCACGGCCGGTACCCCAGATCTCGAGCCACCGCCGAAGCCGACTCACCAGCCACCACACGCGCCACCGCATCGCGACGCCCCCTGACTAACCCCAGTCCCAAACATAAAACACCCCTCTACGAGTGGTGCATCCACCACCAGAACCCACCGCCCCCCGACGCGCAGGATGGCCCCCCGCGTTGGATGCGGGTCGGCGCCTCAGGCCTCGGTGCGCGCGAGCTCGCGGGCGAAGGCCTCGTGGTTGACTTGCGAGGACAGGACGAAGCGGATGAGTCCCAGGCGGCCGACGGCGTCGGGATCGGTTCGGGAGAGCTGTTCGACGGCGCGCGCCCGGGCCACGGCGATCTCGGCGACCTGGGTGATCGGCCAGCCGTAGACGCCTGCGGAGACGGCGGGCAGGGCGATGCCGGTGCAGCCGAGCTGGATGGCGAGCTCCAGGGAGCTGTCGAAGCAGGCGCGCAGCAGGGCGGGGTCGTCCTCGCCGGTGTGGAGGTTGGGGCCCACGGTGTGGATGACCCAGGCGGCGGGCAGGTCGAAGCCGGGGGTGGCCACGGCTCGGCCGACCGGCAGGCCGTCGGGCAGCTCGGTGTCGCGCACCTTCTGGCAGGCGTCGAGCAGGCGGGGGCCGGCGGCGCGGTGGATGGCGCCGTCGACTCCCCCTCCGCCCAGGAGGGTGCTGTTGGCGGCGTTGACGATGGCGTCGACCTTCTCGGTGGTGATGTCGCCGACGACGGCCTCGATGCGCATGGGAGCTCCTTGTCTACGGCGGGTGCTCGGCGGGTGTCCTCCGTCTTGTCAGCCCGTGCGCCTCACGGGCGGGATGGGGCCCGAGGATGACGGGGCCTGGACCGCTCAGGGTGCTCCGGGGTGCGGGCCAGCAGGCGGACCGGCCGTGAGCAGCCTGGCACGGTGGGCGTCTCGAGCCAACCGGGTTCCGACAGGGAGCGAACATCGACGTGACAGAGGACTCAGCCGATCCGATTTCCTCCCCGCGGTGGGTGGAGGCTATGCTGTCGCCTGCTGCACACGGGGTGTGGCGCAGTTTGGTAGCGCGCTTCGTTCGGGACGAAGAGGTCGTGGGTTCAAATCCCGCCACCCCGACGACGAGGACGTCCGCGAGCTTGCTCGTGAGACGTCCGAGGAGGAGAGGGTCGAAAGGCCGAAGGCCTAAGCACCCCGACTTTCAGTTGTTATTCCAACGTAAAGTCAGATCTTAAAGCACCACGTTCACGCCGATAACCCTTAGTCCATTGAGCGAGCGCCTCGCGTTCGTAGGGTAGGTCGCGAGTTCGTACACTGAACCC